>NZ_JBHUMH010000001.1:0-833 GCF_042684845.1 Paenibacillus yanchengensis
TGCTTTGGGCTACAGGGCTTTTACCTCTTCTAGCGGACCTTTCCAGATCTCTTCACCTAGCAAACACCTTTGTAACTCCATGTGAGACGTCCTACAACCCCAAAGAGCAAGCTCTTTGGTTTGGGCTGTTCCGCGTTCGCTCGCCGCTACTGACGGAATCACTTTTGTTTTCTCTTCCTCAGGGTACTTAGATGTTTCAGTTCCCCTGGTATGCCTCACCCTAACCTATGGATTCAGTTAGGAGTAACTGCCCATTACGACAGCTGGGTTTCCCCATTCGGAAATCCCCGGATCAACGCTTGCTTACAGCTCCCCGAGGCAGTATCGTTNTATCTTGCCACAGCAATAAGGCTATGAACAAGGTTCGCATAACCATATAGAAGTACTTATTTGCATAAGATACTTATACATCGTTACACGCTTGAACTTCAGCTTCGATGTGTCTTGCTTGTTTGTTCCTATCCAGTTTTCAAGGTGCAATTAGGGTATAATACCCGCTTGGCAGCATCCTACTCTCCCAGAACCCTGCGGTTCAAGTACCATCGGCGCTGGAGGACTTAACGGTCGTGTTCGAGATGGGTACGTGTGGTTCCCCTCCGCCATCGCCACCAAACGGTGTTTACTTCCTATGAAAAGACAACGCTACTCCGCTTTTACAAGCAAAGGCTTTGTTCTTTCAAAACTGACAACGAGTGAGTAACACGGGTGGAAACTTACGTTTCCTTATCCTTCTTCTACTGAGAAGGGTATTTCCTTAGAAAGGAGGTGATCCAGCCGCACCTTCCGATACGGCTACCTTGTTACGACTTCACCCCAATCATCTACCCCACCTT
>NZ_JBHUMH010000002.1:0-58160 GCF_042684845.1 Paenibacillus yanchengensis
CCGTTACTGGTAAAACAGGAAAAACAGTAACCCTACAATCGTTACAGATTAATGGTTACGAAGTAGATGGTGATGCAAGCAAAGAGTATGTGGTGAAACGTAGCGGCAACGTTTATACGTTCTACTATACAGCAGCGAATCAAACGATCACTGTTCATCACTTGGAAAAAGGTACAAATGATAAGCTAGAAGAGCCAACTACCGTTACTGGTAAAACAGGAAAAACAGTAACCCTACAATCGTTACAGATTAATGGTTACGAAGTAGATGGTGATGCAAGCAAAGAGTATGTGGTGAAACGTAGCGGCAACGTTTATACGTTCTACTACACAGCAGCGAATCAAACGATCACTGTGCATCACTTGGAAAAAGGTACAAATGATAAGCTAGAAGAGCCAACTACCGTTACTGGTAAAACAGGAAAAACAGTAACCCTACAATCGTTACAGATTAATGGTTACGAAGTAGATGGTGATGCAAGCAAAGAATATGTGGTGAAACGTAGCGGCAACGTTTATACGTTCTACTACACAGCAGAGGATCAAACGATCACTGTTCGTCACTTAGAAAAAGGTACGAATAACAAGCTAGAAGAGCCAACTACTGCAACAGGTAAAACGGGCGAAGAGGTGGAACTAAGTTCCGTTGTGATCCTAGGTTACACGGTAGATGGAGAAGCAACAGTTGATTACACGGTAAAACGAGTAGGAAACGAGTACACATTCTTCTATACGAAGAACGCACCAGTTGAAAAATCAGTAACCATCTATCACTACAAAGAAGGTACAACGGATGCAGTTCATGCTCCAACATCAGCAAGTGGCGTTATAGGTACAGAGATTACGTTAAACTCTGTAAATGTTACTGATTATAAAGTAGTTGGTAATACAACTGTTCCTTATACAGTGCAAGCAGAAGATAATAGCCATATCTTCTACTACACAGCTGACACACCAGTGGAACCAGTTGAAAAATCAGTAACTATCTATCACTACAAAGAAGGTACAATGGAAGAAGTTCATGCTCCAACATCAGCAAGTGGCGTTATAGGTACAGAGATTACGTTAAACTCTGTAAATGTTACTGATTATAAAGTAATTGGTAATACAACTGTTCCTTATACAGTGCAAGCAGAAGATAATAGCCATATCTTCTACTACACAGCTGACACACCAGTGGAACCAGTTGAAAAATCAGTAACTATCTATCACTACAAAGAAGGTACAACGGAAGAAGTTCATGCTCCAACATCAGCAAGTGGTGTTATAGGTACAGAGATTACGTTAAACTCTGTAAATGTTACTGATTATACAGTAGTTGGTAATACAACTGTTCCGTATACAGTGAAAGCAGAAGATAACACGTATACCTTCTACTACACAGCTGATGAACCAGTTGAACAAATTGCTAAAGTAACAGTAAAATATGTTAATGCAGCGGATAATACTGAGTTAAAAGCATCAACACTAGTGACAGGTATTATAGGCGATACAGTTATTTTGGAAGCACCATCTATCGAAGGATTCGTATTAGAAAATGCTGAGGCAATTGTTTCCTATGAATTAGTGTCAGCAGAATCTGTTTATGAGTTTAGATATGTGGAGCTTGCAGATGGAAGCTTTAAACTAGTTGTTAAACATGAAGTTGATGGTACAGTAGTATCTCGTCAAGAAAGTGCAAAACTAGCTGGTGATACGATTAATACATCACCATTATCTAACGCAAATTATCGTTTTCTTGCTGTAGCAGTTACTCCAGAAGACGGGTTTACTAAGGATGATGTAGGTAATGTATCAGGTCTAATGCCTGAGCTAGATGTGGAAGTTACTTATTCTTATGAAGATATTACTCCACCAACTGATTTGGGAACTGTAGTTGTTCATTACCGTGAAAAAGGTTCAAATAATGAACTTGCACCTTCGCAACAATTTACAGGGGCAATCGGTAGCACACTTGTATTGACACCAGTTTCAGTTAATCAATATAGTTCAGAGTTAGCTTCATATGAGTTTGTAGTGGTAAATGAAATGGGTGAGTATACTTTCTTGTATACTAAAAATCCACCAGTAGTTTATCCACCATATGAGCCAAAACCGACACCTTTACCGCCATTACCACCGGTTACACCATTGCCACCACTTCCGCCAACATTGGATATGGAAAATCACTTCAATTATGTACGTGGTTATCCAGATGGCACGGTACAACCAGAAGGTCAAATAAGTAGAGAAGAAGTTGCAGCAATATTCTATCGTTTGTTGGATGAAGAAAGTCGTAATAAATTTATGACGACAGATCATTCATTTACAGATGTGAAAAAAGCTCGCTGGTCGAACCGACACATTGCTACAATGCAAAATGCAGGTATTATTACTGGATACGAAGATGGATCATTCCGTCCAGGTCAATCGATTACGAGAGCTGAATTTGCAGCAATTGCAAGTAGATTTGATAAGCTTAATGATACGAAGAACGATAAGTTCTCTGATATTAGTGGGCATTGGGCAGAAAAGTATATTAAATCTGCAGCTAATAAAGGTTGGATTGCTGGTTATGAGGATAAAACATTCCGCCCAGACCAGTATATTACAAGAGCAGAAGCAATGAAGTTTATAAACAGTGTTCTTAATCGTAAATTAAGAGCAGAAGATGTTCATGAAGATACAAAACAGTGGCCAGATAATCCATCTACAAAGTGGTATTATGAAGATGTGTTAGAAGCAACGAATCATCATGAGTATAGTAGAGATGAAGAAGATTACGAATTATGGGATGAAGTACTTCCTCTTCATATCTACCAAGAATAGTATCAATATAATAACTCCACTCTCCTTCTCCGAGAGTGGAGTTATTTGTTAAGGTGTTTTAAACAAATCCTCAAAAAATTTATACGTTAACGGCTGACTTTCTTTTAACTTACTGTTGGTTGTATCGCTATATACATATAAGCTGGCAGCTTCTGCAAAATACTCTTCGGGATAAACAGAAACGTAACCATCATTTTTATATTTAATGTTTGCTTCTTTATTAAAGACTTCTTTAAAGGCTGCGGTAGAACTTGCTCCATTGAATACGAGGCGGTCTACAGCATGCATTGTCTCATGAATTTCTAGGTTGAAGGAATTATGTCCTTTTCCTTTTTTACTATGACCAATTCGTACAACGACTATTTGCTCACTAACACCGGGTACATCATCCCAAGTTAGACCAGTATTTTCCCAACCACGAGGTGTTACTCCTCGTAAATAGCTTAATTCTGGTTCTTTTGTAATGATATCGTTTGTTAGTTTGATTTTAACGTTATTATCATAAAGTTTTTCCAAAATATGTGTCGGTATTAAATTCAAGCGCTCCATCATTTTGTTAGCTTCTTGTTCGTTGTACTTGCTCTTAGGAAGTACTACTAACTTATCAATGATATTGTTACTTGCATATATAGGTGTAGTTATTAAAAGTATGGATGCTAGTAATAAAACAGTAATACGTTTCGCCCAGTTCATATGATCTCTCTCCTTGAAGCGAGTAACCGAATACGGAAGATAATCCTGCTTTATAAAAATCAATGATTATCTTGTTTCAGTACGAGCTTCGTTTATTGGCAACTGGCTAACTTAGCATGTATGCTGAAGTCCCTATAGTTTTGCGTCCCTGCTTTTCAACAGGTTTGCCTTTTTCAACACGGAGTTGAAGGTATTTAATATGAAATAACAAAATGTAATAACTATTATCCAAATGAAAAAGCCCTAATTACCGAAGTAAGAAGGGCTTGAATATACGCAAATATACGTCAAGCTATCGCTGTCGGTAACTGGCTGGCATAGCGATTAATCGCTGTAGCCCCTGTAGTTTTGCGTCCTTGTTTTTCAACAAGTTTGCCTTTATCACTAGGATAGGTATTTAGTTGTGTTATTTAATTTAATTATATAACAAAAGTTCCATATCGTCAATGTTATTTGCCCATTTGTACTACTTGTTGCAATAACTTCATAACTTGCATTTGGCTGCCTAATAATGTTTGAAATGCGGTACGTTCTACTTTGTTAGAAGGACATGCAAGTGCTAATCGAAATCTCAGTTCCCCGTCTTGATCAAGCTCAAAGGAGCCACTTTCTAACTGCTGTTGCAACTGTAATAGCTGTAAAGCGAGCGTAGGCTGCTCTGCTACAGAGATAAGTTGTGGAAAAATGCTATATGTTTCGATGGTTTGATTTTTTTGATCGACATGTAGTAGTAATAGCCATCGTTGCTGTTTTACACTTTCAAAAGCGATTCGCAGCAAGTCATCATCCATCTCTTCATAGTTTAACTGTTCGGCATTTAAATGCTGAGTAATTTGTGGTAATAGTGAGAGGTTAGTTGTGATTACATGTTTATTTATTGCTGTTGCGTATAGTAATGTAAGCCAGTTCGTGCGTATACTTTGTCGCAATAATACTTGCGATTGTAAAGCGATCGGTAGTTCGACTAATTGTGACGCTTCGAGCAAAAACCAATAACTTTCGTCTAACAGTGGAGATGTTCCGTTATTCGGTAGTTGATCGGATAGTAAAGCAGCTAGTACTGTTTCTGCATCGTTGGATGATGCGAGCAACGTTTTTGCTATTCCAGGTTGTAATAGGAGTGTGGCGGTAATCCATTGTCCGGGCGTAAAATCTGTGTTCGCTATGAAGCAACCGGGTAATGTATGAAAGAAATAGTTATGTAGCATGTGCTGACAGGTCGTAAAATCTAGTTGTATAGTTATCGTTATTTTAGCATCGCTATTTACGTTGATTTGTTTTGCTTCAATGTGCAGTAGTGTAGCCGTTAAAGTCTGACGATTCCATGTAGTAAATAAAATGGGTACTTCTGTACGAATGGTTGTATGATGGTTATTGTTTACCGTTTTATCATTCGATATTGACATGATTGCAGAACTCTCCTTTAAGCTGTAATGGTGATGTAATGAAGAAATGAGCAATGTTTTTATAGTTTATTCCCTAATAATGTTTTGACTGTAGCAATATTTCCTTCCTTTTTCTCTCTTCCAAGTTTAGCTAGCTGTTTGCTTTTTTCTACAGAAAATTTGAATATGCCAGTGTCTACTTCGAAGTTTTTCACTTTACTTAGTTCCGCAGCTACTTCCCATTCACTCGGTTCGTTTTTCTCCTGATTAGCAAACTCATATTCAAAACTAAATGTTAATGCGGTGGATGACGACATTTTTATCATATGTTCTATTTCATCAGTTTCAGGATCGACCGTTTTTGTAGCACTTACTAATTGGTGACCAATTTCATCAAATTGTGGTAGGAAAATAGAACTATCGGATGCTGCGTCGATCATTGCTCCTTGCATTTGTGCTTTGCTATGGCTATTTGCATCTGCTTGTGACTGGCTTTTGTTAGCGATTGTACGGTTCATCGTTGTAAATAGACTCATCATCGGGCCGTAGACTTTGTTAATAATATAAATCCAATCCGCATTATCATCTCCATAATTAAAAGGTAAGCTAATACCGAAAGATAGTTCTACGCTTTCTGGTCCGCCATTCCGCCAATCTAGTTCACCTTCACCTGATAACTGCAATTCACCGAAGCCTAGATCCAATGAAATATCACCACTTGCTCCAATTTTCACACCTTTGGTGTTATATTTCGACAGCATTTTTGCTTTCGCATCTAATACAGACCATTCTGTTTCATCACCAAAATTACCAAAAGTATTTTCCGAGATTGTTTCTTTATCATAGTGTGTGTAGAGTTTTCCTTGTAATTGAATATCTGCTTCTGCAATGCCAGATTTAATAGCTAGTGCTAGTTGTATAAAATTCCCTACTTGAACACTGGAGTCGCCATCATCCAAATGTTTCGCTTCAATAGCTGTGGCCCATGCTTCCGCTTCTTGTTGTGCGGTGTTCCCTGATTTTCCACCCATGCCCCACAACTTTTCGGCAACGGTAGGATAAATTCTATTCGTATATCGATACATGCCATATGAAATTAAATTAAGGGCAGCTTGTGTATCCGTCGCTTCTGCTTCTACATGCATGCCGAACTGAGCGTTAACATCGATAACTTTTGCATCGTATCCTAAACCTATTCCGATCTGTGCTCCTAGATTCATACCTTCATCGTGTTCTGCTTCCGCTTCAAAGGCAATAAAAGCATATCCTCCTGTTTGTCCAAAAGGGATTTTAAGCTGGCATTCAAAAGAAGCAGAATCCCCGTCATTGGGAACGACACGATCGATAATACCTCTAATTTTGTTTAAACCGCTTTCTAGTGTGTCTGCATTAATAACTTTATCTATTGCTTGTCCAGCTATATTATCGTCCGTTACCTGTGTAGTTGTTGCTTCTGTCAGTTGTTGTTGACGCATGGCGTCACCGACTGATCCTTTAATAAACTTATCGCCTTTGACAATTGATCGTGCTTCATTAACCGCTATTGGTTCTATTTGTTTTAGTAATTGTTCTGCTTTTTTGGAAACAGCTCCATAAATATTTTTAGCTTGTGGTTGTTTAATATCTCGTTCTAAAGCACTGCTATTGTTAGCTGTTTCAGCCGTAGCCCATAGTTGTTCATAGACTTGTTCTTGCGGTAGCAATTTTTCGATAATGTTGTCTGATTCTGTCGCCATCACTTGGTTAACCGACCCTTTTGCTAGACTATAAGCTTCTTTGTTGGCGGTCATTCCTACTATTTTTTTTTCAAAAACACCTTTGTTTTCAAGCGAAGCGTGGTTGTCTAATTGGTTGCTTATATTAGTATTTGCTTGTAAACGAGCAGCTTTTTTTAACCGATCGCGAAACTCATTGAGTTCTTTGGAACGAAACAATCCTCGTCTACCTACTCCAAATTTGTCTAAAACAGCTTCATGAAGGGGACTGTACAAATATTTCGTATAGGCTTTGCCAATACTGCGATCTGGATAAGCTGGAGCTGCATTATCTGTAGTATTAGTTGCTTGACCTACCGCTTGATTCCCCGTTTGTTGCATTAGAGCAGTGGGTGCTGTCGTACTAGCAGCAGGTGGTTTCGTCTGAGGCGGAAGATGATGAGCTGGTGCATTGGTATTACCGTTTTTTTTCGTTTCGTTTGTACGTGACACGGCGTATCCTCCGTTTTAATCGTAATTTGTGAGCTATTATTCTATTTATTTTTTAGTATAACCCTTTATAAGTCATCATTTTGTTAACGCGGTCACAATGTGAAGCAACTATTTATTATATGGTGGATAGTAATGAATTCGGAATGGTAATCTGTAGTGTTATTAGAAAAGTAGGTGTTGTATTGAAAGAGAAGCTACAGCAAAAACGGAGCAAAAGTTACGAGAAAAATGGGAGAAGCAAGGAAGCTAGTGAAAGGATCAATGGTGCTACTTATAAGCAACAAGCGCAGCAGGCGCAAATAGGGCATGGACTTTCTATGTTACAAATACAGCAATTGCAATATTGTAATCGAGGTCTTTCATGGCGTTATGCGCAAATTGTGGAGCAGTTATTCGCCCGTTCGAATGATAGTCAGCTTATGCTATGGCGACAATTTTCTACATTAAGTGTAGAACAGAGGCAAGCGGCACTTCATTATGCGGCAGGCTCTATGCAACATTTGGAGCAATTGCTTCATTCAGAACATTGGTTTACTCAGATGGAGCAAGCGGTACAACAATTACAACACGTACAGTTACAAGCGCAAGAGTCGATGAAGGAAGCTAATATTTATGAATCAGGTGCAGTAGAACAATATCCGCTCGTACACTGGCAATTGGATTTGCCGGGATTAATTGCGCCATATCGTGAAATTATGCAGTGGCTGATGTATAAAGCTATAAAGCAAGGGGAAGTCATTTTATTGCAACAAATACTCAACTGTCTAGTCGAATGCAAAAGCTGTTGTTACATCGATTGGTTGGTCGAGGGCGATTAAGTTTAAAACGTTTTGTTAACCGAATAACGATAACGATAGAATGGAAAGATTGGGTAGATTGGAATAGCATGAGACAGCAAATGACGCAAATAGAAACAGAACAACAGCAATGGGGAGAGCAATATGTAACGAAAAAGCTAGAACAATACGAAACGAGTAAGGAGCCAGTTAAAAATAGTAGTACATATGGGCAAGGTGAGTCATTAGCTGCAACAGATGAGGATACGTCGGCTGCAACAGGTGAGCATGAGAATGATGATTACGAGCATGAGTATGGACAAGAGGAAAATAGCAGTGAATACGACAAGGAAATAGGACAAGGACAGGAACAAGAGCAAGAGTATAAGCAGCGTGAAAGTGGCTTTAGTTCGGCAAATGAATTGGCGATGAAGGAAGAAAACGATAGTCCAGCATTTTTTGGTATACCTATTATCGGTAGAAAGCAAAACAAACAGTCACTTCAGCAACAATTGTCCAATCCTTCGTGGTTATTGTGGTTGTTAGTAGGTCAATCAGCAGCGCAGGAAAAGAAACGACCTTCTATGAAAGGGCAACTGAAACCAGATCATCCGACAGCAATTGTCCAACGGTTTTTGGGAGTAAATAACAAGTTATCAGGTGCGAAATTAGAAAAAGAGCTAATGAAAAAATTGCGAGCAAAAGGATTTCATTCTGTGCAACAATGTTATATTTTTTTGCTCACCGAAATAGTAGCTATATTATACGAGAAAGCGATTGTACAGAAGCAAGCAGAGTATATCACTATGTTAGAGCTACTGGGGCTATTCTCCAGTTCTTCCAACCTAGATAAACAACAATTGGCTGCTCGATTAGCAATGAATGCGACAATTTAGTGGTCATTGTTTAGAAGGTGGAGTGTGCAGTGCAGGGAGTATTAAGTAATCTTTTTCATGTGAAATATGAGGATAAAAATAAACTGTTGCTACTGAGTACGGTATTCTTTTTGGCGGGAATATCGGAGATGGTGAATTATACATCTTTTATGGCTTTGTTTAATAGTCGAATCGGTACACAATATTTGCCGCAAATGTATGTAATTGAAGCTATTTTGATGCCACTGGAAGGCTGGCTGTTATCTATTTTGGTGCAAAAAGTCGAAAAAGGACGGTTTATGCGCTCGCTGTACTTATTTTTTATTGCTATTGGTCTGTTAAATAGTATGTTACTAGTTACATTTCAAGCGGTAAACGTATTTAGCGTTGCTTATTATATTGTGTTGTTCCTTACTTCTAACTTTGTCATTAGGCAGCAAACGTGGTTAATGTGGAATACGGCATTCGATCTATGTACGACACAGCAAGCCAAAAGGTTAATGCCGCTATTCGTTCTTGCTGCTATCGCTGGCGGCATTGTGGCAGGGATCATCACGAATACATTAGCTAATGTAATAGGACCAGAGCTATTGTATGTTGCTGCTATGTTGTTGCTGTTAGCTGGTTATCCTTTTTTTAATCGTGCTTTGCGGCTGTATTTGCGGACAGCTTTGATAGAGCAGCAGGACGTAAACGATGACGAGCCAAAACAAACATCGAGTTACTATTTAAAGCGGACGTTACGATCTCCTTATTTGTTGATCGTCGTAGCGATTATGACGTTGTTACCAGCAATTTATTTTGTAATGGAATATCAATATTTTACAGTAGCGCAGGCAGCATTTTCTGATGAAAAACAGTTAACGAGCTTTTATGGGCTGATGGTTATTGTATTATTCAGTACAGCTTTCGTCTTGCAGTTGTTTACAGGGAAATTGATGGAACTATTAGGAGCTACGAATACGATACTGGCTATATCTATTACCTTTTTAGTTGGGACAATGTTGGTCATGCTGTTCATTCATTCTTCGTATGCGCTGCTCATAGTATCCGCCGGTTATAGTTTGCTTTATTTATTACTCTATTATTTTGCGGAGCCGGGCTATCAATTTTTTTTCAAAGTGCTATCAGAGGAAGAACGAGATGGTTATCGGTATATTACGCAAAGTGTAGCGGCTTCATTAGGGATATTGTTTGGTTCCGGATTATCGATGCTGCATTCTTTCGGTTTATTATCAGCTGCGGGACAAATAGCAGTAAGTGCATTATGCGCTATTTTACTTGTGGCGAGTGCTTGGTATGCACGACGTTTATACATTAAACAATTGGTAGCACGTATGCGGAAAGGCACTCGTTCGATTGCTGATTTTGCTGCGACTATCGCGGCTTCGATCGATCAAGAGCAAATACGGGCAACTGTAGAGCGTTTGTTGGAGCATGCAGATGCTACAGTTCGACATTTTGCGCTTGACGTATTGGCTATGAGGCAGCATCCAGCATGGTCCGTCATATTGTGGCAATATGCGCAGCGTTATAGTGGAAAAGAGAAAGTTAAAGCGTTAACTGCTATTTCGTCTTCCTTTTGGAAAAAGCGTTATACGACTCATCTATCGGAATTAGAGCAGTTATTAGCAGATGATCGGGAGCAAGTAAGGTTGTTTATGTACCGTCAATTGTTAGCGATTACGAAGGCGGCACATGACGAGCGGCAACTCTATTATTTGCAGCAGGCGCTGTCTGACTCGAGTTTGTTTGTGCGAGCGGAAGCACTTTTGTATGTGGATGAAGAAGAGTTTTTAAAGAAAGAGCTAGAGGACATGCTGCGATCGGAAGAGACGGAAATAGTAGTGCTTGCTTGTGAGCTAGTGGTGAAGCGGCAGGTAACATCATTACTGGAACAAGTGTTGTATTGTACGTTATCTAGTAAACCGGTCATAAAATATGAAGCGATTCGAACGCTTGGGCATCTTGGCGATTATACTATCGTGACTAGTTTGCTAGAAATGGCGCTGGATGGCGATAAAGAACAACAGCAAGCGATCGTAACCGCGCTAGTGACATTGGGTAAGTCTATATTGCCGCAGTTACTACCTTTGCTTACTATTACTCAGCTAAAGCAGTGGCAAGTGGTGGTGATGGTAGTGACGGAATTAGATAGCGATCGAATCTACAAGGAACAAATAGTGGCAGCGAGTTTGGATCACTTTCAGCAACTATCGAGCTATGTGCAGGTCATTGAGCAGTTGTTTGCATTGGCTTCGGCTGAAAGCAGTGTATGGCTGGAACTAGCCAATATGAGATTAGCGGAGATAACGCAAATCGTCGAGCATGTTATTTGGCAAGTATATGGCTATTTAGAAGAAGAGGAAACGAGTCAACCATTACGGGCGGCGTTGTTAAGTGGGCAGGAGGATCGTGTCGATGATGGGTTGGAAATATTGGCAGAAGGATATGCTCATCCGAAGTTAAGTCAGGCTATGTTTCAGTATTATAAAGCAAATCGAAAGATCGAACGAAGCTCAAAGGTGCAGGCAGAGTCGATAGTTACATCTAAATCATCATTAGCAATTTCTTCAATGATAGCAACCATATCAGATGGCTGGCTACAAGCGATTGTACTCAAAGGAAGTGGAGCGGAAGGAGGCGAGCGTGTGGCGGAGCACTGGGAATATTGGAATAGATTAGAGCAGATAGCTTTGTTGAAGCAGGTGGACTTATTTACTCATTTAGCATTGGAAGAATTAAGTTTGCTCACGAATATTGTACAAGAAAAAGAAGTAGAGGAAGGAGAATGGCTCCTTCAGTTTGATCAAAGCTCGCAGCCTTTAACGATTATTGTGGAGGGGCATGTGGAGCTAATTGGTATATCGCAGGAAGGGGTAAAAGGGACGTTAGGTATTGTGGGAGCGATGCAGACGGTCGGCGAAGCAGTGTTGTTCACTGGAGAGCCATCGGGTATGGCGGCAGAAGTTATTTTGGGCAAGGCAAAAGTGTTGCAAATAGAAAGTGAACCATTTATTCGGTTAGTACGGCTGTACCCGGCTATGGCGGTTGGGTTGTTACATTCTTTAAGTAATCGGATGCGAACGCTGGAAAAAATGCTTGTTTCTATGGGGTGATTGATGATGCGAAGCGAAGAAGATTTACTGGAAAATAGTGACGTAATGCAAGTAAGGTTGCACGCAACGATCGAGCAGTGGAGCAAGTTAGCAGATGAATTAAAAAGATGGGGACAACGCATTTCGTTAACAGCAGCGATGCATGACAAAGTTCGTCTCGTTGCTGAAGAGTGGTTTTTTAACATTGTCCACCACGGATGTGAGCAAGAGGGAAGGACAGCAGGTGAGGAACTTTATGTGGATGTAACGGCAACGGTAGCTGATGAGAGGCAAGGTGAGTGGCAAACGTTACAGTTGTTATTTTTAGATAATGGGAAGCCATTCGATCCGCTACAGCATGAAGCGCCAAACATGCACATACCAGTTGCTACAAAACCATATGGTGGGCTAGGCATTTATTTGATTCGCCAGTTATGTTCCTCTTGTTACTACGAGCGAAAAGGTACATGTAATCAATTATTAATGCAGTTAACCAATTTAGATATACAGCATATGAAGGACTGGAGTGAGTAAAATGTTGCAAGTAGAAGTGTGTGACGGCTATGTGTTGCTGAAATTAGTAGGGCGGTTAGATGGCGTTACGATGGAAGTGGTGGAACGAAGTTTTGTTGATATATTAGCCGATGGCTATCGGCATTACGTCATTGATTTATCGCAGTTAGATTATATTAGTAGCGCCGGTTTGCGAGCGATGTTATTTATGATCAAAAAATCGAAAGCGGCAGATGGTCGATTGGCGTTATGTCAGTTGAAGCCTGCGGTACAAGAAATATTTGATTTGTCAGCGTTTAGTACTATTTTTGCTATTTTTAATTGTATGGATGAGGCAGTAGCCTATGTTTTGTCTCCGACAGGAGGTTAATAGATGAATGAAATAATCGTACTTGGGCTTCTTCTAGTTATTGTAATATTGCTTGTCGTATTACGGCATGGCATACACCGAAGAAAGCAGACGGCACTTTTGTTGCAAGTAAGTTTGCAGCTTAGTTCTACGACTAATCGAAAACAACTGATTGAAAAAATTATGAAGTTGACTTCAGCGAGTGTAAAAGGAGAAGGTTCTTCTGTTTTGTTGGTAGATGAGCAGACAGGGGAATTGTATTTTGAAGTGGCAACGGGGGAGCGGAGTGAGCAAGTGAAGCAAATCAAATTGAAAAAAGGCGAAGGTATCGCTGGATATGTAGCAGAAGCAAGACGCTCCTTGCGAATTAACGATGTGACGAAAGATGAACGTTGGTCTAATCGTGTTGCAGTAGCAACAGAAGTGACGACTCGAAATATGCTCTGTGTTCCTGTTTATGCTGGTGATCGGTTGTTAGGCGTATTGCAAGTGATTAATAAGCAGCGTAATAAGTCATTTGCGAAAGCAGATTTACAATTGTTGGAGTGGATGGCTTCGCCAATAGCGGTTGCTTTGGAAAATATGATGTTATACGAGCAATTAGTAGCTTCTATGGAAGAGTTGCGGGTAACTACTGCTACCAAAGAACGATTAGAAAGTGAGATGCTCATTGCAAAACAAATCCAACAACGATTTTTACCTGAACCAGTGTTCCAGCTGGAACAGGTAGCGTTAGCAGCGGAGTTAATTCCGGCACGAGAAGTTGGAGGCGACTTTTTTCATTATGCAATGCTTAGTGAAAATAAGTTGTTAGTTTGTTTAGGTGACGTATCGGATAAAGGGATGCCGGCAGCACTTTTTTTGGCTAGTGTTATGAGCTGGTTGAAAGCAGAACAACGCTATATGAGTTCACCAGCGATGCTACTTCAAGCGATAAACGAAGAATTATGCAGTGAAGAATCAACGATGTTTGCGACTATTTTTGTTGGTGTACTGGAGCTAAATTCCGGTTTATTTGTGTACTCGAATGGTGGTCATTGCCCACCTGTTTTGTTACGACAAAAAGAGACAAAATGGCTGCGAGGCGAGCAAAATTTGCCACTTGGTGTATTGCCCGGTACAAAATATATTGAAAATGTAGTGTGGATTACGGAAAACGACACGATACTCTTTTATACTGATGGCATAACAGAAGCGGAAAATAAACATGGAGAATGGTTTGGGGCGCAGCGATTAATGAAGCAATTGGAGAAGTGGTATCCGATGATGGATGATCAATCGTCTAGTCAGACACCGCAAAGCGTCGTTTCAGAAGTAGTACAATCTGTGCAGCAATTTAGTGAAGGTGTTCATCAATCGGATGATATTGCAGTGATGGCTATGCAATTTACCAATCGTTGTTTGAAACCAGATAAGGCGAAAGGTGTCACGAATGAATAGTATTCTACAGCTATCGACAGATGTTGTTGGTTATCAAAGTATAAAAGAATGGCTAGATGATGAGTTGTTAGTGTTAGATGTTCGTTTGGAATATGCCCTTGATAACATCGTGGCTACTGGAAAAGAGCAGGCAGCTTTATTTTCGGGACAATATTTTAGTAGCGATGCGGCATATGCTTTGCTCAATGAGCAGGAGTATGGGCAGCTAGAATTAGAGCAGCGGATGTTACTAGAACAATTGGAAGAGCGTATAGCGGCTCGTGTTGCTCAAAGTGCTGCACTCGGTTTTGAACTGCCGGTCAAGCGATTGCGAGCGCAATTCGAGTTGACAAGTAGTGAATGGCGAGCACTTATCGTATGCTTTGCTCCACATTATCGAGCGAAGTATTGGCGATTATATGGGTTTGTTCATGATGATATGACGAGACAATCTGTTTCCTTGCAGTTATTGCTTTTGATGTGTTGTCATACGCCACAAGAGTATTATCACATGCTGGAACAAATGCTTGATCCTGCTACAGCGTTACGCCAGTTATTAGTAGATGGAGTACCTGTCGCTGGCGATGATATTTCTGTATTGAAGCAACCGCTCACATTGCATCCTACACTCATTGGCTACATACAAGGATTGCACGTCGATCAAGAAATTGTAGGGATGCATTATTATAACCGCCAGCAATTAATAGAGTTAGAGCCGCTTTTGATCGATGAACATTTACAGCAGAAGCTGCAACGATATGTAACGGAGGAAACAAGGCAGCGAACGTCTCCAAAGTATGGTGTAGTCATTTCGTTATATGGAAAGTCTGGTAGTGGAAAAACGCTGCAATCGCAACATGTTGCAAGGTTTTTGCAGCAAGCTTACATAGAAGTAGATTTAAGCTGTGCCCCGACCTCATTAGTAGCATTTCGTACCTATATGGAACAAATTCTACTGGAAGCGCAAATAAAGCAAGCGTTACTAGTGTTTGATCAGTTGGCTAGTTTAATAGAGGCGGACAAAGCGGATAGTGGGGAAGGTGTGGCAGATTCAGCTACTGCTATCCAAGGAATAGACGGTACGACGAATGTGCGATGGAACTGGCTGTTGGAGCGAATGAAACGTTTTGCTGCACCTATTTTTGTTCATAGTAAAGAGCGACTCAGCGGCATGATGCAGCGAGTGCAGCCGATTGAAGTGCGGCTGGCAGCTCCTACGATGGAGCAGAGCAGTATGTTGTGGCAGCAGTTGACGAAGCGGGAAAAGTTTGCTGATCTTAGCAAACAGGAAGCGGATCGGCTGGCAGCCAAATTTCGTTTTTCACCGGGGCAGATGGTGTCGGCTATCTCGTTAGCGGTGAAAGAAAACAGTTGGCAGCAAGCTGGAGTAAGTGAGGGAGCGGAAGTTGGCATGTGGTTACATCAAGCAGCCTATCGCTCGATTCACCATCAGCTGTCGTTACAAGCGAATAAGATGGAGCATACATTTTCGTGGTCGGATCTAATCTTGCCGGAGGAATCGTTGTATTTGCTCCAACAAGCTTGTCATCGGATGAAGGATCGCTATCAAGTGATGCAAGAGTGGGGTTTTGAACATATCCTTCCTTATGGGCGAGGAATTAGTATGATGTTTACCGGTCCGCCGGGAACAGGAAAAACGATGTCAGCGCTAATTATGGCGAAAGAAATGGATGCCGAATTGTATCGTGTCGATTTGTCGCGTGTGGTGAGCAAATATATTGGCGAAACAGAAAAAAACTTGCGAGCTATTTTTGATCAAGCACAGCAAAGTGGTGCGATTTTGTTTTTTGATGAAGCGGATGCTTTGTTTGGGAAACGATCGGAAGTGAAGGATGCTCATGATAAGTACGCCAATATGGAGACTGCTTTTTTGCTGCAAAAGATGGAAGAATATGATGGATTGACGATTTTGGCTAGTAATTTGTCGCAACATTTGGATGAAGCTTTTATGCGGCGAATTCAGTTTATTATTAAGTTTCCTTTTCCAGATAAACAACAACGAGAGCAATTATGGCGGTCAGCTATACCGCAGCATATGCAAAATGAAACGATAGATTTTACCTTTTTGGCAGAAACATTCGAGCTTTCCGGTGGTCCCATTAAAAACATTATTTTGACGGCGGCTTATTTGGCAGCACATGAGCAGCAATCTACGATAGAAATGAAACATTTTGTCGAAGCAGCCATTCAGGAATATAAAAAGAGCGGTAAGTTGTTATTGCGAGATCGATTAGGTGTGTATGGACAGTATTGGAGGGGGTAGCAAATATGGCGAATTATGCTGTCATCGCAGATGTTGGCTTGTCGTTGGTGAAGGTGTTGCGCGAAGCATTGGTTCCTGATTTGGTTGCTCATTCTGATTATATTGGTCTTGCTCATCCTGCGGATAAAGGCGACTTAAATGTCAGTGTCTACTTATATGAAGTGAAGGAAAATACAGATGTGCGCAGCAATGATTTGATAGATCAGGGAGATCGGATGAGGTATCCACCTATAGCGCTTGATTTGTATTATTTGATAACTGCTCATTCTACTTCGGATGTATTGACGCGAGCTATTGATGAGCAACGAATAGTCGGCAAGCTGATGCAGTTGCTTCACGATCATAATACTTTGAAAGGAGTTGATTTAGTTGGTGCGTTAGAAGGAGATAGCGGCACTTATCGATTGGTGAAGGAAGTGCTACCGCTGGAGACAGCTATTAATATGTTTCCGAATACGCCCTATAAACTATCTCTATGTTATAAGTTAGGACCTGTTTATTTGGATTCTACTCGTACGAAGCAAGTAGGTAGAGTTCGAGAAAGAAAAGTACAATTACAACCAAAGTAGCTTATCCGGAAAGTTTGATAAAAGAGAGGAGGAACCGATAGGTAATGAAGCTTTGCTTTATTACAACTAATCGGGAACAACAATGGCTGAATATTTATCTCCTGGTGTATATGTCGAGGAATTTGATTCTGCTGGTCAACCACTAGCTGGTGTTAGCACGAGTATGGCTGGATTTATTGGTTTAGCGGAAAAAGGTGATGCAGAGGGTCTGCCGCAATTAGTTACAAGTATTAACGAGTTTAAAAGAACGTATGGTACTTATTTAAGTGAAAATGAGTTTGGGGAATATCGTTATTTGACATATGCGGTAGAGCAGTTTTTTATGAATGGCGGTTCGCAAGCTTATATTATGCGAGTAGCTCCTACTGATAGTGTTGTGGCAACAAGCGAAGGTGAATGGTTTGTTGTTAAAGCGAGTAATCCAGGTGCTTGGGGTAATAAAGTGCAGCTTGTATGCGAGTATGAGCCAAAATCGAAAACTCAAGTGTTAGAACATCTGGGAGATACGACATATCGATTAAAAAATAGCGGTGGTTTTGTAGTCGGGGATGAAGTTGTGTTTGTAGACGGTAGTGAATTGCTTTATAACAAAGTAATTTCGGTGCAGGATCATGTTGTCGTGTTGGAAAATGAACTACCTGCTGATGCTATTGATACTTCGTTGTTGCCACAAAAGGTATTAACTGCCGCAGCATTTACGTTACATATCCGAGATGGCGTGGATCATAAAACGTTTGAACAGTGCACGTTTAATGCCGATTCCCCTCATTATGTGAATAAAGTAGCTTCTCGTTCGCAATTAGTGCAAGTAACTGCTAAAGCAGAAGCGACGATTGCTAGTTTGTTTGCGGATAGCGGTGTCGTTTCGATAACGCTTAGTGGTGGAAAAGATGGCACATTGCAAGGTGTCTCACCTGCTGATTTTATTGGGGAAGATCATGGACCAGGTAAGCGAACAGGTATTCAATCGTTTATTGACAATGACCAAATTAGTATTATCGCTATACCGGGTGTGACGGATGCAGCAGTACAATTGGCGCTGGTGGCACATTGTGAATTGCTAGGTAGTAGATTCGCTATATTGGATATTCCACGGGAAAAAACAAAAGTGCAAGATGTACTGGCACACCGTGACATTTTTGATTCTAGTTATGCGGCGCTCTATAATCCGTGGTTGCAAGTGTTTGATCCATTAGAAAAGCGTAATACGTTTATTCCACCATCTGGAACGATTGCTGGTGTTTATGCACGTAGTGATAGTACGCGAGGTGTTGAAAAAGCGCCTGCTAATGAGCCATTGCGTGGTGTTACAGGATTGCAGGTGCAATATAGTAAAGGGGAACAGGATGTACTGAATCCGAAAGGCGTTAATTTAATTCGCAGTTTTTCTGGTCAAGGCATTCGGGTATGGGGTGCAAGAACGACTTCCTCCAACTCCTTGTGGAAATATATTAACATTAGACGATTATTTATATTTGTCGAAGAATCGATTAAAGCAGGTACGAATTGGGTCGTTTTTGAACCGAATGATGAGCGTTTGTGGGCACGAGTACACCGCACGATTGATGCGTTTTTGACGAGAGTGTGGCGAGGGGGAGCTTTGCAAGGAACTTCTCCAGCAGAAGCTTTCTATATCGATATTAGCAATAACACGATGACGCAAGATGATATTGATAATGGTAGATTGATCTGCGTCGTTGGTATTGCACCAGTGAAGCCAGCAGAATTCGTCATTTTCCGACTAACACAAAAAACCAATGAGCAGTAAGTTGTAATGATAATAGATGGATGATGAAAAGGAGAGGTAGTAATGGCAGGCGAACGTAATGATCCATACCGCAAATTTCGATTTCGGGTAGAGGTAGAAGGGATAGAACAAGCAGGTTTTAGTGAAGTATCTGGTTTCGATGCATCGCTAGATGTTATTGAATATCGTGAAGGAACAGATGTTATTACGCCTCGTAAACTACCGGGGCTCGCAAAGTATGGCAACATTTCGTTGAAATGGGGCGCTACAGAATCACTAGATTTGTTTGAGTGGGTACAAGATTGCATCGTAGAAGGAACGGTAGAGCGTAAAACGGTAACGATTATTGCGATTAATGAAGAAGGCGAAGATGTAGCTACATGGCAAGTAATAGAAGCTTGGCCGACAAAATATACTGCTCCAGATTTTAATGCGACGGCTTCAGAAGTAGCGATTGAACTATTGGAGTTAGCGCATGAAGGAATGTTAAGAACGCAATAATAGTGCAGAAATAAACCGGAAACGTTGGAACAACAACAGTCGATGTTGTTCCTTCATCTATTTAATAATCTAGTCCTATAGGAGGGTATAATGATGTCTTTTCAAACAGAGTATACATTTGAGTTGCCACGCGGGTTTGTAGACGAACAAGGGAATTTACACCGTCGTGGTACGATGCGATTAGCGACAGCAGCCGATGAAATATTACCAATGCGTGATCAACGAGTACAGCAAAATCCAGGGTATTTAACCGTTATTCTATTAGCTCGAGTAATTACAAAGCTGGGGGATTTGAAGGCGGTCGATACGAAAACGATTGAACGGCTGTTTACAGCTGATCTTGCTTATTTGCAAAATTTTTATCGAGAAATTAACGAAATGGAAAAGTTAACAGCACCTGCTATTTGCCCAAAATGTGATCATGAACATGAGGTAGATATCTCTTTTTTATCATTAATGGAAGAAGTTTAAGTGTACAGTCTGAAGAGAGATTATATGAAGAAGCGGGTTTTATCGCTTACTACTTCCATTGGACACACGATCAAGTTATGAATATGGAGCATCACGAGCGTCGCAAGTGGTGTGCTGAAATATCGAAAATCAATCGAAAAATGAGTGACGAACCGGAACGGAAAAATCCGTTTGATGTATTTTAAGAAGATGTGTTAGTGCGGGAGGAATCAGCTTTATGCAGCGGAGAAGGCGTGATCAAACACAGCCGGTTAGCGCTTATCGTTTTATGGTAGAGCTCGATGGTTTGCTCGTTGCTGGATTTTCAGAAGTGAGTGGTCTAGTCGTAGAAACGCAGGTCGAAGAATATCGAGAAGGTGGGTTAAATCAGTTTACTCATCGATTGCCGGCGCAAACGGTTCATGTTCCGTTGATATTAAAACGAGGAATGACCAAATCTAATGAGTTATGGAATTGGTATGCTGCTGTAACCGAAGGCAGAATTGAACGAAAAAGTGGTTCGATTATTTTGTTTGATGAGTTTGATCAGGAGTATCGCCGGTGGAATTTTTATGATGGTTATCCAGTGAAGTGGTCGGGACCGGAATTGCAAGCGATGATGAGTGAAGTTGCGGTGGAATATGTGGAGCTTGTTCATAACGGTTTTAAAATGATGTAAAGGCAAAGGTGAGTGACGATATTGCAACAACCTGTTGTACGTAAATCGAGGAAATTGCGAGCTGCTTCCTTTGCAGAGCGAATAATTAAAAAGTATAGTCAGCCAACCATCATTCCCCTGCGCTCACAAGCGCTCGTCTACCTGCGCAATTCGAAAGGGCGCACTATTTTTAATCATGTAAGTACGAGTGTACATGTCACGTTACCTGTTCAACAGCTAGTAATCCAACAAGTGATGGAGCGGGAACGATTAGGTAGTAATAGTCGTGTGATAGTGAAAGATAGCCATAATAGTAGCAGCGAAGTGGAGCGGATAATAGAACTAGAGCAAAAACGGGGTGTTCAGGCGCGGCGTTCGCAAAATGTACGTCAGATGTCGCATATAAA
This sequence comes from Paenibacillus yanchengensis, assembly GCF_042684845.1. Classification (NCBI taxonomy): domain Bacteria; kingdom Bacillati; phylum Bacillota; class Bacilli; order Caryophanales; family Paenibacillaceae; genus Paenibacillus; species Paenibacillus yanchengensis. Next base: position 20,739 of record NZ_JBHUMH010000002.1, read on the forward strand.
TGTACGTCAGATAGCGCATAAGATACATACAACAGATGTGAAGCATATCGCCAGTGTTAATAATATTGCTCAATTGCTTATATCCCGTATCCCCATCGCTCAGTACACTAATCAGGACGTTCATAATGAACTGCAAAAGTTTAATTATCGTACAGTAAGCTCCCAAAAGCACATGTTTAAACCGTTACTGCCGTTATTGAAAATGATTGAGCGTGAGCGAGCGGGTAGTAATAGACGAGTAGTAGTGGAAGATAGCTTTTATAGCAGAAGTCATGTGGAACGGATATTAGAACTGGAACGGAAACGAAATGGAGAACGGAAACAACATTACTATGATAATGACAGTGGTGTTGGTAATGACAACGGTAAAGATAAAGGTCAAAGTAATGTAGGTCAAAAACGTAGTGTTCAGCTGCGAAATTCGCAAAGTGTACGTCAGATAGGGAATAAGATACATACAACAGATGTGAAGCATATCGGCAGTGCTAACTATTTTGCTCAGCTAGCTTTATCTCGTATCCCCGTCGCTCAGTACACTAATCAGAACGTTCATAATGTACTGCGAAAGTTTAATTATCATACAGTAAGCTCCCAAAAGCACATGTTTAAACCGTTACTGCTGTTATTGAAAATGATTGAGCGTGAGCGATCAAGTAGTAATAGACGAATAGTAGTGAAAGATAGCTACTACCATAGTAGAAGTCATGTGGAACGGTTGATAGAACTAGTACGAAAGCGAACCGGAGAACGCAAACAAAATTACTATAATAATGACAGTGGTGTTGGTAATGACAACGGAAAAGATAAAGGTCAAAGTAATGTAGGTCAAAAACGTAGTGTGCAGGTGCAGCATTCGCAAAGTGTACGTCAGATAGCGCATAAGACACATACAACAGATGTGAAGTATATCACCAGTACTAATTATTTTGCTCAACTGCTTATATCCCGTATCCCTGTCGCTCAGTACGTTCGCTGGTTAAAAAATCAGCATGCTAATTATGAATTACATCAATCTATTTATCGCAATGAGAGGTTGGTAGATCGATCTGTTAATCAGTTTGCAGCAATGCAACAAGTAGTGAAAGATATAATTCAACAAAGAAATTTATTAGGTAGTAGTAAAGAGCTTGGAAAAATGGATGGTTTACAAAATAAAGAGATTAATTTTTTAAGTAGTTTACGTGTGTATTCTAAAGCAGAATATCGTCGTTATTTGATGAATCGAAGTAAGACAATGGTTGGAGATCAGTTAAATTCTGTTCGTAGGTATCATAGACTCCATAGATTTAACCAGCCTAATAGATTAGAGGAACTACAATCACGGTTGTTGTTTTCAACGTCAATAAAACATAAACATCAAGCAATAGTGGATAAGTTAGAAACGAAAGTACATAGAGTAGTGAATATAGCGCAACAACCTGTGGGTAGAACGTCAAATATAGTTGGTAATGTGCATCGATTTGGGGATAGAACATTAAAAGTAATGCATATATCGCAGCGAGTTGTGAATAGAACATCAAATATGTTGAATACGACACACCAGCTTGTGAATAGATCAACAAACATGACGAAACTAGCACGTGAACATTTGAGTGAACCAACAAAAATAGTTCAAAATGTACATCGAGCTGGGGATAGTACATCGAACGTAGTAAAGATAGCACATCAGCATACGAGTGAATTAACAAAAGTAGTTCATAATGTGCATCGAACTGGGGATAGAACATCGAACGTGGTAAAGATAGCACGTCAGCATATGAGTGAATTAACAAAAGTAATTCATAATGTGCATCGAACTGGGGATAGAATGTCGCAAGTGGTACATGCATCGCATCAAAATGTGAATAGAAAGTCGAACATGTTGAATACAGTCTATCAGCCTGTGAACAGATCAACGAACATGACGAATATGGCACGTCAGAATTTTAGTGAATCAACAAAAGTAGTTCGTAATGTGCATCGATTTGGGGACAGAATGTCAAATGTGGTGAATGTAGCGCGTGAGCATGTGAGTGAATCAACAAAAGTAATTCATAATGTGCATCGAGCTGGGGATAGAATGTCGCAAGTGGTATATGCATCGCAACAAATTGTGAATAGAATGTCGAATGTAGTGAATACGGCGCATCAGGCTGTGAATAGTTCATCGAATATGATTAATTCATCGTATCAACATGTGAATAGATTAATAAGTGTAGGGAATATGGTGCATCGGGCTGGAGATAGGATGATGCGTCGATCTGAGTCTGTGGACAGGTTTAATGAAGCCGCAGTGATGGTGAAGCAGGGTGAAGTGTTTGTTCGGCATGAAAGTAAGGGAACGGGGATACCTTTGGTTGTGTTGCAGCGTTCTATAGCGAAAAAAGATATATTAGTGCAAGAAAATAGTAAAGCGGTAAAACAGATAGAGACAACCGTTGCAACGATGAAAGAACAGTTAGATAAAGTAAAAGAACAGATGGATACGAATGAACGATTGACTGTTCAGCAAATGACAGATCGTTTGTTGCGAGAGTTTACGAAACAAACGAAGCTTACGATGCAGAAACGAGGATTTTAGCAAAAAATCATGCCTAGTAGTTTTGTCGTTGTGGATAAACGAGTGGAAATAGTGCTGTTGTTTAGTTGAAAGAGTAGATAACGATGGCGTTACTGTAGATAAGAGAGTAGGTGAGTGGGTTGGCGTTGAAGAAGGCAATGATCTGGGTGGAGAGCGGTAGTAGTAATGAGCGAATGGATGTGATGTTTAATCCGAGTGAGTATAGTTTGGATTCATCGAATAAGTTTTCGTGGCAAGCGGTTCCTGGGTTATCGCAGCCGATTGCTCAATTTGTTAATGGAGAAGCTACGTCGTTAAGTATGGAGTTGTTTTTTGATACGTATGAGAAAGGGACGGATGTTCGCAAGCAGACGATGAAAATAGCTTCTTTGTTAGAGGTGGATAAAGATTTGCATGCGCCGCCGTTGTGCCGGTTTGTATGGGGATCGTTGCAGTTTAAAGGTGTTTTGGAAAAGGTGACGCAGCGTTATACGATGTTTCTAGATTCGGGCTTACCGGTGAGAGCGACATTGCAGGTGACGTTTCGTGCGGTGCAAAGTTTGGTGGAGCAGTTTAAGCAAATTCCTCGTCAATCGGCAGATCGGACAAAGCAGCGAACGATTAAGCAAGGAGAGCAGTTGTGGCAAATTGCTGCGGAAGAATATGAAGATCCGGCTTTGTGGCGGGAGATAGCTACGGCTAATGGTATAGAAAATCCAAGTCAATTGGAAGCAGGAATGGTGCTTAAAATACCGCGATTGTACGGCTGAGAGGAGTAGACGGATGAGTGATATTAAGCTGGATAGTAAGACGTATACTTTTGATCAGCTGGAAAAGAAGTATCGGCAGTTTATTGCACCGGGCTACAAAATACGTGTCGATGGTCAAGATATTGTAAAAGCGGGCATGGCTATTCGCGAATTAACAGTGGAAACGACGATAGCAAATGAAGCAGATACAGCGATGTTTACGATTGTAAATGGGTATAATCTTGTGTCACGGCAGTTTGAATGGCTGGGCGGCCTGCTTGCGCTAGGCAAAGAGATTGAAGTGCATATTGGTTATACGGATCAAATGACGGCTATATTTTCCGGATATATTACGAACATAAATACTGAGTTTTATCCGAATGAAACGCCTACTATTGCGGTTACTGGTATGGATTTGTCGTTTAAAATGATGCGAAATCGAGCGGCACAGACGTGGTCTAATAAAACGATATCCGACGTTGTGCGAAGTATCGGGCAGCAAAATGGGATAAGTCAATTTGAGATGGATAGTACAACGGAGCAACTGCCGACATTTACTAAAAAACCGGATAATGATTTTCACTTTTTACAGATGCTTGCCCAAAGCATTAACTATGAATGTTTTGTTGTTGGGAAAACACTTTATTTTCGCAAGTACGGTCATCATACGTCATCTGTTATTACGCTATCGTTAGGAAAGCATTTGCAGTATTTGCAGATGGAGCAAAGTATTGCGGAGCAAGTAAGCGATGTAACGGTTCGTAGCTGGGATGCTGAAAAGCAGCAGATCTTAATAGGTACAGCGAGTAAAATGCAGCCGATTGGATCGAATACGAAAACGGGTGCAGATATTATGCGGACGTTGGGTAAGTTCGAGGAAGTGTTGTATTTGAACGCAGCGGACAGTCATGACGCTAAATTGAAGGCAACGGCAGCACTGCACAGACGAGCGATGCGACTTGTAGAAGGTGAAGCACATTGCCTCGGTTTGCCGGAATTACGAGCGGGAAGATTTGTGACATTTGATGGTTTGGGCAAGCAACTGAATCAGCCATATTATATAAAAACGGCCACCCATATTTTGAATGAGCAAGGTTATTCTACTCGTCTCAGGGTGCAAGGGAATGCGGTGTGATAACAATGTATGAGTCATTAAACGATCGTAGTAGTGAAGTAATGGGTTTAGTACATGGTGTTTATATCGGAATTGTAACGGACAACAAAGATGAGCAAAATTATGGCAGAGTGCAAGTGAAGGTTCCTATTTTTGATAATAATCATATTTTGAATTGGGCTAGAGTGGCGACTTTAATGGCGGGTAGTAAGCAAGGTACGTTATTTGTTCCAGATGTTGGCGATGAAGTGTTAATTGCTTTTCATATGGGGGATGTAAGGCAGCCGATAGTGATTGGTAGTTTGTGGAGCAAAACGCAAGTGCCGCCAGAAGGAAAAGATGAGAAAAATAATATTCGCAAAATAACGACTAGATCAGGGCATCAATTGATATTTGATGATAGTGAAGGAAATGAAAAGATAACGCTGCAAACGAAAAAAGGGCATGTGCTCGAATTGAAGGATAAGCAGGATGAATTGGTATTAACGGACTCATCTAAAGTTAACGTCATTCAAATAAATGGCGGTTCGGCAAATGAGATCACCGTAAAAAGCGGGAAAAATACCATAACAGTTAGTAATACGGGAGAAGTATCGATTGAAAGTTTGAAAAGTATTCGGTTAAAAGCAGCGCAAATTGCAGTAGAAGCTACGGCAACGCTAGATTTGAAAGCAAGTGCGGCATTGAATTTAAAGTCGGATGGGTTGATTACGATCAAAGGATCGCTCGTTAATATAAATTAGTACATAAATAGTAGTAATGGTATGTGGTGCACGGCAGGACGAAGGAGCGGAGGGGTGGGAAAATGTCGAAACAATTTTTGGGACGTGGTTTTAAATTTCCGATTGAAGTGGATGAAGTGACAGGGCGAATGGTAATGGTAGAGTATGAGGATGATATAGCGGAAGCTATTAAAATTGTTATATTAACGTCAAAAGGGGAGCGGGTCATGCGTCCCGACTATGGCTGTTCGATTGATCGTTATTTGTTCGAGGGAAATGATGATACGACACTTCGTTTAATAGAAAAGGAAATAGAAGAGGCGTTAATGCTGTGGGAGCCAAGGGTGCATGAAGTAGAAGTAGTAGTGGAGCGAGAAGCGGGAGCAGATCATAGGTTACTTATTCATGTCCAGTATACGGTACGGACGACAAATAACTTGTTTAACCAAGTATATCCATACTATTTGTATGAAGGATCAAATCATTAGATAGGCGGGAGATGGAAATGAGCAAAGGTAATGCAGTAGCGAAGGTTGTAGATCGTCTTCCGATTGTTGACCAGCGTACACAAAAACAGATCATCGAGCAATTGCAAAAAATGGCTGCCAGCTATGTGCCAGAATGGCGATTTAGCTTGGACAATCCCGATCCAGGCTCAGCGTTAGCGTTACTATTTGCTCATTTATTAGAAGGAAATATTGCACGGTTAAATCAAGTGCCACTGAAAAGCTTTATTACTTTTCTCAATCACTTTCAAGTGAGCTTTTCCCCTGCTCGTCCAGCGTTAGCTTATCTTACATTTAAACTAGCAGAAGGTACGCCGCAAGAAGTGTATGTAGAGAAAGGCTTGCAAATAGCGGCTATTTCGCCACAGCAGATCGAGCCGATTATTTTCGAGACAGCAGGTCCAGTAGTGTTAACACCGGCACAAATAACGAGTGTATATGCGCTTCAACCGTCCAGAGATAGTATTGTGTTACTTGCTGAACAGACGGATGGATTAATAGGAGAAGCGGGTAATGGAACGGTGCTGTTTGATCATAGTGGTGTAAATATGCAGCAGCATGTTCTATATTTGCGTCATAATTTTTTGTTTGTTTTGGAGCAACCGGCGTATATTGAGCTTTCGTTTTTTCATTCGATAAATGAACAAGCGGCCGAGGAAGCGGCTCATTTGTTAACAGATATGCGGCAATTGAGTTGGGAGTATTGGTCGGCGGGAGAGTGGGTTCCGTTTGATCGGGTATATGGGAGGCAAAATATTATTCGTCTCTTAAAGTTGCGCGAGCAAGCGATAGAAGAGAAGGAAGTGTTTGGGCAGCAAGGATATTGGATTCGTTGTCGAATGCTAGACAGGTATAAAAAAGGGCAGCAACAGATTGCTTTGCCACAACAATCGATTTTAAATAAAGTTCAGTTTGAGCGGATGCTAGTAAAAAGTGAATATGCTTCTGCGACAGCGCAGTCTGGTTTATGGGCGGACAAAATGTATTATAACGATTTGCCTTTAATTGATGAAAATGGCTATTTTCCGTTTGGGCAATACTTTGCAGCTCATAGTATGTTTTATATTGCCAGTAAGGAAGCATTTTGTAAGTTGGGTGCGAAAATTACTGTGCAGTTTGAGATGGAATTAGTACCATTTCGACTTGTTCCAGAACATCCAAGACCAATTCAATGGAAGCCAATTATGCGTCGTGATGTTGTAGATGCGACGGAAATTCCTGATATGGTGACGATTGCTGAATTGCAGTGGGAATATTGGAATGGGCGAGCGTGGGTTATTTTGCAAGTAGCAGCAGAAGCTAAAACGATATTTAAGGAAGTTTGGGAAGGTCAAACGATAGGGGAAGTGACGTTCGATTGCCCGGCGGATATGAGCGAGATGATCGTAAATGCAGAGCAAAATTATTGGATACGAGCTCGCATTTTGCAAGTGGCTAATGCTTATTCGGCTAACGCTGTTTATTGTGCGCCTCAGCTACAACATTTACGGATTCGGTATGGATATGAGATGCCATTGCATCATCCACAGCAATTGTTTATGTATAACAATTTGGAGTTGCTGGAGCGAACGAATGAAGTGAGTAGTGGCGGAAGTGTCATCAGACCATTCGTTTCATTGGATAGTAAGGAGCCGGCTTTGATGTTCGCTTTTGATCAGCCACCGATAAAAGGGCCTATTCACTTATATGCAGAAGTTGTTGCTCCCAAAATACTAGATCAACATATCCCACATATGGAATGGCAATATTTGAGACAGCAAGCAGGTCATCAAGTATGGACGACACTACCTGTTGCTGATGAAACGAATGGTTTTACGCAAACGGGTGTTATTCAATTTGTTGGTCCTACTGATTTTGCAGAAGCTACCTATTTTGATAAACGGAAATATTGGCTACGAGCGGTAAATAGAGATCATCGCCATGAACAATTAGCGCAAATAGCATCAAGCCCACGTCTGAAGGAACTGCGGATAAATACAACTTTGGCGATACAACAAATGACGGTTATTAATGAATTTCCGCAGAGAAGAGCGGCAGAAATTGGAGCAAGTGAACAGCATACTTATGCGCTAAACCAAACACCTATATTGACGGAGCAAGTTTGGGTAGATGAGACGAATCAACTGACCACTGCTGAGATCGAGCAATTACAACGGAACAATGTACCACTAAACATCGTTACTGATTCTGCGGATCAAGTGATCCAAGTTTGGGTGCAGTATGAAGTGGTGGAATATTGGCATCACTCTACTCCCTTTGATCGTCATTATCGGGTAGATCGAGCGCTTGGACACTTATATTTCGGGGATGGGAAAAGAGGAAAGACGGTTGCGCAAGATGGTACGGATAAGGTGAAGGTTACTTATACGACTGGTGGTGGCGAAGTTGGAAATGTTGCTAGTCATACGATACAAACGATGCAAAATACTGTTGCTTTTGTCGAACGGGTAACCAATTATGGGGCAGCAGCTGGCGGTTGTGACGGCGGTAATTTGGAAGAGGCGTTGAAGCGAGGTCCGAAGCGATTGGCGCATCGCAATCGAGCGGTAACGATCGAAGATTTTGAGTGGTTAGCCTATGAAGCACATCCTAACATTGCCAAGGTGAAGTGTTTGCCTAATCGAAATATTTTGCTGGAAAAAGAAGTAGGCTCTGTTGTGATTGTCGTCTTGCCGAAGTCGGGCGGGGGAGCTGGAGCGCATTTTCAAGAAATTAAACGGTCGATCGAGCTTCGTCTGAAGGAACAAGCGGCAGCAGCGCTGGTTGGTAATATACAGGTGCTAGCACCGGCAGTCCTAGAAATAGCAGTGCAGGCGATTGTTTGGGTGCGCAGTATGGATGATGTTGTGCCAGCAGAAGCGGAGTTGTTACATAAATTAGAGCAGTTTCTTGATCCATTAACTGGTGGAACGGATGGGCAAGGATTTGATATTGGTCAACGTATTCATTCGTCGATGTTTTTTGCTTTAATGAAATCTTGCAGTTATGTCGTCCATATTCCACAGCTAGCGTTAGATGCTTACAAGTTGGAAAGCGGTGAAAGGCAAGAATGGCATTTGGATGGCGCGAAATCGTTGCCGCATAGTATCGTAATGAGTGGAAAACATCGCATTATGGTTGAAGTTTATAAAAAAGGGGAGTAGCGGGACATGTTGCCATTGCCTAATTTGGATGATCGAACGTTTGAGCAGCTGGTGCAAGAGGCACGTCAGCTTATTCCGACAATATTTGCGGAGTGGACAGATGAAAATACGCATGATCCTGGTATGACATTGCTAGAGATGTTAGCTTGGCATGTGGAGATGCAGCAGTATCAGTTGAATCGTATATCAGATAGTCACGACCGTAAGTTTTTACGTCTACTTGGGGAAATGCCACGAGATGTACAGCCAGCGAGTACGTCGGTGAGCATATCGAAGTCGCCGTATCCGATGTATATTCCGTATGGCACGTTGCTATGGGTGAGAGATCTACCATTTGAGACGATACGACCGTTTACGGCATTGCCTGATTTTCAACAGCGTATCACTTTGCGGAGCAATAACGGAGTGCAGCTTATAGAAGAAGATATGGCGAGTGGCAGGACGGTCATTTATCCGTTTGGTGAAACTGCTACACGTGGTGCAAGTGTTACTTTGACACTGGAAAAAGCGTTACCGCCTTCGTTACCTTTATCGCTATGGATGGAGTTGGACGGTCAAGAACCGCTTCATCGTATTCCGGCAAGGTATCGCCAGTTTACGCCATCGGGGCAGATTGAGTGGTCGTATTGGCATACGTTTACTGCTGAGGATAGGCGAGGGAAAAGCGAAACGCTGGAGGGGGAGCAAGGTCAGGAGCTAGCGGATGAACAAGGGAATAATCAAGGGAATGAGCTAACGAATCGGCAGGAACTAGTAAGCCAACAGGAACAAGCAAGTCAAAAACAGCAAGTGAGTGAAAGTCAACAGGAACAAGACATGGCAGCTATAGGGGAATGGCGATTACTGCCCTTAGAGCGGGATGAAACGTATAGTTTACACCAAAGCGGACCGATTTTATTTTCTATACCGAAAGATGCAGTTCAAGTGAAAGAAATAAAAGCTACCTTAATAGATGGTTACTATAATGATCCGCCACGTATTCGTCGGTTAATTTGGAATGAAGTATTTGCTCGGCAAGGTCAAACATTGTGCATATCTGTTTGTTTTGATGGAAAAACAAGTGCAGATGGCGAAGAACCGTTAATCGTATTAGAGCATGGGTTGTTTTTGCAAAGTGAATTAACGGTACAGTTTGAGACGGAAGCGGGTTGGATTGATCAACCGACGAGCGATTATATGGTTAATTTTACAGATGAATTAGTTAGTTTACAGTTTCAAGAGGGAGTGCAGTTGCCAGTAGGAGCGCTATCAATTCGGGTTATTGCTAGTTCATCCAGCTTTGCCAATAAGCGATTGCTCGGTACGGGTACGGGCATTTCTGGGCAACAATATATGTTGCCGGTGCAACCGTTATTAGCGGATACGTTACAGCTTCAGGTTGGTAATTGGCATGCAGAGCGACAAGAAATGGTTTGGCAGGATTGGGAGCGAGTATTTGATTTTGATGAATCGTATGAAGATAGTTTGCATTATGTCATAGATCAAGAAGCTGGAGTAATTCGCTTTTCGGATAGTGTGTATGGCGCAGTGCCGCCTCGTACAGTGCAACCGAACATTCGGATCATTAATTATCGAATAGGTACGGGCGCAGCGGGAAATGTAATGGCAGATACGATCCATGAACTTGATTATTTTAATATCCCCTTGCAGGTGACGAACTTGTTTCCAGCTTATGGCGGAACGGAAGCGGAGACGGTGCAAGATGCATTGGAGCGTGCGAAGGGTGCGATGATGCAGCCGAAGTGTGCCGTTACAGTAGCGGATATAGAGCAGCGAGTATGGGAAATTCCTGGTTTGCGGTTAGTAAGAGTGAAGGCGATTAGTGGCTTTAATCCGAAATGGCAGCAAGCGAGTAAAGTAGCAGCAGGTCATATCGCAATTGTAGTTGTACCGTACAGTAAGGAAGCGGAGCCGCATCCTAGTGAAGGTGTTATTCGGACAATTAAAACGCATTTGGAACCTTACCGATTGTTAACAACGACGATGCATATTATTGCACCAGCATATATTAAAGTGACGATTAGAGCGATACTTGTCGTTCATCCTCGCTATGAAGGTCGTGAAGAGGAAGTGCGACAAATGTTATCTGAATGGTTGCAGCCGTATAATTCCACGATAAATAGTAACAGGCAGTTGGAGCAGGGGTGGTCATTTGGCAAATCCGTACACAAAAGCGATGTGTTCAATCAGCTGCATCAGGTAGCTGGAGTACAGTATATTCAAGATTTGTGGTTAATTTCTGAAGGAAGTCAAGCGTATACAGATGAAGGTGGAGATATACATATTCCGCCCAATGGTCTTGTTGTATCTGGTGTTCACGATATTGAATTTATCGTAGCAACGTATTAAAGGGAGGCGATCTACAATGGGTAAGCGAACTTTCTTCTCGTTTCGATCGTCTGTCGATTGGAAGCGGGGATGGCAGGCACAGTTAACGAACGATGCAGCTGCACTAGCTATAGAAAAAGAAAATGTGTATCGGCAATGTCATACGGAGCAAATCGTCAATAGTCGACTAACCGCTTCTATTATAGATACAACGACAGATGTTGCTGGTAAGTGGTATGTGCTGGATGACGCTCGAAATATATGGCGGTTAGATACTGTGCAGCATGATGCTGAGCGAATGATACAATTAGAGGGCGATGATCAGCTGCAACCAGTTCAGCTAGCGGCAGCGGCGGAAACGATGGCGGTGCTATATTCCACAGTTGTATCGACTATTGCGATTATGCAAATTAACGGGGCACAAATTCGTGCGCAAATAACGGATTGGTACGGAGAGAAGTTTACCGGATATGCTATCGCAGCTGATCGGCAAGGTGGTTGGTTAGTAATTGCTACGTTGGCAGAGCAAACGGCTTTGCAGTTACTTCGCTTCGATAGATTTGGGATGCCGACGATCAAAATGGCATTGGACGACTACTTTAGGTTGGATGAGAATGTAACATCTTCTACTAGCGAGCGAGCAGCTCAACAAGGACAACAATTTCAAATTGTATTTGATATGTACGATAATTGCTGGATATTGCAGCATGCAGCAGAGCAAATCATTTCGTTAGATTTGACGACTAATTATGTTGTTTCACAGTTACAAGTACCGATAGTTCAGCATCAGCAGCAGATTGTGTCCATTGGCTCTGGTCAGCAAAACGAGCAGCATATTTTATGGATTTTAGTAAGAGAGCAGACGAAGGAACAGCAATTATCTTTAATCGGATTAAATGAGCAATCGGAAGTTGTACAAAGAGGGTACGTAAATAATTCCACTGCCGATCGAATGGTTGTCAGTAAGCAGGCTGTTTTTTTGTGGGATGGACAAGAAAAACTGTTAACGCGAGTAGAACCTGTGCTAGAGCCGGCAGTGTGGGAGCTAACTAGTAGTAGAAGCGGTGTTTGGATTAGTTACGCTTTGGACAGCGGGGAGAATGAGACGATTTGGCACAGACTGACGATGGAAGCTCATGTTCCGCATGATTGCCAAGTAAATATTCGCTATTATGCAAGTGATCAACGGGAAATATGGGCGGGAGATAAGCGAGTCGTATTGGATGAATGGCTACAGGACAGTTCGACGACAGAAGCGGAAAAATTGGCGGTGTTACAGCCATATTGGTCGAAGCCACTGCGAGACCCACAAGATGCACTTCTTCGTCATGCAACGGGCAGGTATTTGTGGATTCATCTGGAACTGCTTGGTTCGGCACATCATACGCCGACTATTCAGCTGATGAAAGTATTTTTCCCACGTCAATCGTATATGCAGTATTTACCGTCGATTTATGAGCAGACTGCTGGGCAGGATCAGTTTTTGGAGCGCTATTTAACCTTATTTCAGACGATGCTGGAAGAAGTGGATGATGATATCGGTGGCATTACTCGCAGGCTGCAAGTGAATCAAGCTTCTGGTCCATCTCTGCGTTGGTTATTACAATGGCTTGGTATTGAGTCTGATGACTTTTGGAGTGATGAACAATTACGGCAGTTGCTCAAAGAAGCGCCTCAGCTGTATGCCTTACGAGGAACGAAGCAAGCGCTGATGCGGCTGATCGAAATTTATACAGGGGAACGACCGATTATTTTGGAATATGAGCAGATTAAGCCGTTAAAAGAAAATGTTGATATCGGTGAAGTAGCTGATCGTCTCTATGCTGCTGATCCACATACGTTTAACGTATTAGTCAAAGCGGAGCATGTCACTACCGAATTGAAACGAGTAACGTTGCAGCAACTGATTGAAGCGTATAAGCCAGCTTTTGCCTCGTTTAAACTTATTATATTGCAGCCGTGGGTATACATTGATTTGCATTCTTATTTGGGAATGAACACGATTTTGTCCGAGCCGACATTGTTAACGTTAGACAATCAGTCGTCGATGCCACACCATACGATAACGATTGATACAAGTGGCGAAAATAGAATGGATCAGCATACGAGACTCGGTTTGAACGCTCGTTTGGAATAATAGCAGAGGTGGGAAAAAGAGATGAATAGATCAAGGTATATTCCGTTTGAACGCAATCGTTATTTTTATGGGAAATTGTTAACTGTACGTGATTTTATGTCGGAACAAACTTATTTTGCAGATAAAAGGCGATTAAGCAATCGGTTGTTGTTTGGAACGGGTGTCATTACTGGTTTGCAGGTCGTTGCTGTTGATGACAAGTCGATATCTGTCGAAGCGGGTGCAGCGCTGGATCAGTTGGGGCGGGAAATTATAGTACCATCACCAATTACGATTAAATTGTCTAATGTTGATGGATTCACTAATAATGAGTATGCCAAAAATGTCTATTTATGTTTAGGCTACGATGAGCTAGGCAAAGAACCAGTCCATACGGTTGCAGGTGCGCTGGGGACGGGTGAGGAAGTAAGTGAACATAATCGCATACTAGAAAGCTATAAATTATTTGTTCGTGAGTCACCACCTGCGCCCAATATGCTAGAATATGATGCGCTGATGGAGGAAACTTCGGTTTGGTACGATGATGGGCAAGTGCGAATTTTACAAACGATACCGAAGTATGTAGAGCCGGGACAAACATTTACATTGGGGTTAACGGTTGAAAAAACGTTGCAAACACCGCATATTTCATTTGAATATGTACCACAGCTCACGAATGGACAGTTTGTGGATGAGCAGTATGCTTCGAAAATTGTGTTCGTGGAACCGACCGATGGCGGTGCGACTACGTACAAAAAACAATTCACTATTCGAGCGTTACCGTTGGAAGTAGAAGATCATAAGCAACAGATACAATTGATAGCAAAAGCTGGTTCTGCCCGACTTGTTATTGGGGACAAACAAATCTATGAACTATCTCATCTGCGTCAGTTAGTGGAAGTAGATTCGAAGCGAGCGACAGAACGGATATTACAAGCTTATCATCAACGTTCGTTAGATCGTGCATTGGAATCGCCAGCAGAGCCAGCAATATACATTGCCAAAATAAGTTTGTTACAAATGGGAGCAAGCTACAGTATCGATCATGTGCAATCGTTACCTTTTCACGATTATGTTATAAATCCGTCTATGCTGCATCGTATATGGAATAAACAGACGGATAGCCGAAATAATCCCTATGAAGATACTACGATGAGTGAAGCGCAGCAAGTGATGGAGAAGCAGCAGGAGCAAGCGGCGGCGGCGAGTGAATTTCCACCGATGGAACAAGAGTTTGCTCGTTTATTTCCTGATGAGGTGGAGCTGGAAGTCGATCCGCTATTTGCTACTGGAACTATCGATATACCAATCGTACAAGAGCAGCCTAAAAAGTGGTATCAACGACGTCAAAGAAAGTTTTATTCCGAAGAAATTAAGCACGACCTTATTACGGATCAACCAGTCCTTTTGACGATAGCTCTCTCTGATGAACAAGAACAAATAGATGTGCCAATGCCTGATATGTGGCGCAGAAGTAATGCTATATTTAGTAGTAACGGTCATCTATTCGATGATAGTGAATTCGCGTCTAATTATCCTGTCGTTACGTTCGCTACGGTGCAATATCCGAAAAAAGGTGCTTTCCGTGTCGGGGTACATGTGAAACATAAAACCGATCGTACATTTTTACGTTTTCGCTGGTGGGCAGTGAAAGTGGATCAAGGCGAGTTGGGGAAAAACGAAGTGTGAAGAAGTGAAGAAGTGAAGAAGTGAAAATGTGAAAATGCAAAAAAGCTCTGACTGCTGCTAAGCAAAGTATTTCTGTGGTGTGGGCAATAGTCAGAGTTTGTTTGATTACATAGGTATAGTGTTGCTTATATTGTCTATGTTTATTTCTTTTTACACGATGGTAGTAAGCTTTTACCTTCCCATTCGCCATGTGCCGGAACATCCATTAAATCGACGATTGTTGGTGCTATATCTAGAATGCTAACTTTTTCGCTAATTTCCCCTGTGGCAATATTCTTACCCCGTAATAAAAACGGAATAGTCATATCTTCCGGTATATTCATCCCATGTCCTCGATCGTGTCCACCGTGGTCTGACGTTACAATTAAGTTATATTCTTCTGGCAAAATGTTAGCCACTTGCTCTACTAATTCCCATGAATCATAGACAGATTGAATATATTCGTCTGACATCCAGCCGAAACGATGCCCATCCATATCTACTTTTCCTAAATAGAGAAAAACGAAATCAGGGCTATGTTCTTGAATGTAAGTAATCGCTTGTTTCGTTAATTCTTGATTAGAATATTCAAACGTATGCCAATCACCGGAAATAAAGCAATTATGGGCAACGGAGCCAGGACGAGCTAAGTCACGCAGTTCAGACCAATTATGAAAATGTCCTGATACTTTTCGTTGCGCAGCTAGTTGTTCATAGAGTCCAGGGATCGGACGTACTTGTGCGGTGTAGACGTTTTCAACAATGCCATGACGTTCTGGCGGAACACTATGAAATAAAGACATATGACAAGGTAATGTAACGCTCGGCATAACCGTCTGTCCGTCTAGCGTATAACTGCCTGTTTGTTTCATTTGCTCAATAAAAGGATGCCCACTAACAGCAAGACTATCTGCACGCATACCATCAATCAATACCATAACAACTTTCTGACCCATAAAAAATCCCTCCAATTATATACGTAGTAAGATTGAATAGATATAAATACAACATAAAAACAACATAACGCAATTAATTACAAGTTGAATATAATGTATTAGGTTGTTATAGTCAACTGAAAAACAGAAATAGTTAATGTGCTGAGATAACGTTCGATGATAGAGATTAAATGGATGTGTGTTTTAACTGTAAAAGATACTTATATAGTGGTTGTCTATGTTTGGTGTGCTTACTATACTCTACCTAATCTATTCTTTTCATACGTCTCCCCTCGTATTATCCAATTCACTAGCGTTTTGAGAAAAATAACGACACAAGAATGTTGGAATTGCTGTTCCTGACGATAAAGCGGAAGCGCCTAAGTATACTTCCGATCCATGACAAATCCATTAGGGTTGGGAAACGAAACTACTTGGAAGTACAGGTGATGGCTTTGGAAACACTATTTCAGGTGTGGAAGTGTTCTACTTATCACAGTGACGACAGGCGCACAAATGATGCTTTGATGTACACAGGAATGACATTCGACTCCTTTCGAACATCTTTGCACGTCTGATGCAAATGCTCCTAACAAAATGGATACGTACGATTTTCCTCTGGCAAGTCTTATTCGACTGTTTTTACAGGATGATTTTTCATCATCTTATGACTTAATAATATGTAAATAGTTAAAATTAAATATAATCTGCTATAAGTCGACAATATAAGATATTTACATATATAGAAAATAGTAGTAAAGTATATTTAATTCTAATTACGGAGTGAGTAAGAATTGTATAAAAAGAACTTATTAGTATGTGCATTTATAGTAACTATAGGTTTATTAACGCTGGCTTCAGGTTGCTCAAAAGTTGCTGAAATGGAGCAAAAAGGAACGCTCAAAGTGCTGTATAATGTGGATGAAGAATGGTTTCAGCAAATTTATGGTAATTTATTTTCAACGAAACATCGTGATGTAGATTTCGAAATTGTGTCTACAAAACCATTATTAACTGCGGGAACCTATTCAAAAGAAAGTTTAAAGCAATTTGTAGATGAGCATCAGCCAGATATTATGGTATTAAATAGTGATGAATATGATTGGCTAATGGAAGCTGGTAATTTGTATGATATGAGTGACTTAGTACATGGCAAAGACTTTGATAGTGAGGAGATTTTGCCAGCTGTTTTGGAATATTTAAAGATGAAAGGCGATGGAAGATTATATGGGTTAGCCCCCACATTTTACAGTACTGCGCTGTTTTACAATAAAGATATTTTTGATGAAGTCGGGATTCCATATCCAACTAATCAGATGACATGGAGTGAAGTATTTCATTTGGCGGAAAGGTTTGTTGGGCAAGTAGATGGTGTATATGGGATTTCGCAACCATTTCAAAATGATCCATTTAATTTCGTACAAACTATAGCAAAATATAATGGAGTCAGTATGTACGATGTAGATAGTAATCAAATTTTACTAAACAATTCCGAGTGGCGACAAATTTTTGAATTAGTTGTGAATGCTTATAAAAACAATATAGTTTTCGATCCAAATGAGACGACAAAAGTATATAACAATATGCAAGATCTAATTGGTGATAAGGTTCTTAATAAGAACGATTCAAATAAAATAAGAGTCTCGAATCTGAACTTTCAATACCCGAATAACACAAAAGAATCGCTTAAAGATATTAGTTTTTCTATTAATCAGGGAGAAAAAATAGTAATTGTTGGCGAGAATGGTGCTGGTAAGAGCACGCTTGTTAAATGCTTACTTGGACTTTATCAAGTTAGATCGGGCATGATTAACATTGGTGAATTTGATATTAATGAAATTGATACTATCAGCTTACGAGGAAGCATAACGGCCATCTTTCAAGATTTTATGAAATATCATCTTACTGCTAAAGAAAATATAGCATTTGGTAATATTAATTCTATTAATGACGAAACAATGCTTACATTCGCAGCTTCAAGTGTAGGCTTGTCTTCTATAATTGATGGACTACCTAATAAATATGAAACAACACTCGGACCTACATTTATAGGTGGTAAAGAATTATCAGGTGGGGAGTGGCAGCGAGTAGCATTAGGTAGGGCAGTATTCAGTAATGCACCAATAATTATATTGGATGAACCTACTTCAGCGCTTGATCCGTTAGCAGAAGTAGATATTTATGAGCATTTTATCAATTCGTTTAAAGATAAGACTGTTATATTTATATCACATCGTTTAGGAGTTTGTCTTAAAGCAGATAAAATTATTGTGCTTAAAGATGGAGTACTTGAAGAACAAGGTACTCATGAAGAATTAATTGAGAACAAAGATTATTACAACAACTTATTTGATAAACAGATTGAGTGGTATACATAGAAAGGGGAGAGGGTTTTAATTTTAGTTATTTTGAATAAGAATACATAGTCAAAGTTTGTTTATTGAATAGTTGATACAGTTATATATACAGAGTGTGTTGAGTGTAAATCTTATGTTGAACTGAAACAGATTGGAAGGAAATTTTATGTAGTGCGATCATTTGTTCCTCTGGTTGACAAGACGTATTTAATTTTTGGATGTATAATGATTTAATTAAATTATAAGTTATTATAGTTATTAAATGGAATATTAGTTTTTTAATAATACTTAAATTTCGGTTATTATTAGATGAAAGGAATGCTCGCATGACGACTGTTATGTTTTATCAAATATGTATCAGTACAGTGTTTATTGTATCCAGTATATTTAAGATGTTATCTATATTAAATTTTCAAATAACTCTTGAGGGCTTAGGGATTACAAAAAAAATTGCTTGGTTAGGCAGCAGAATGTTGCCTATTTATGAGTTAACTGTTGCCATTCTCTTATTGTTTCAAAGTACTAAACTGTACGGTGGTATAGGGATTTTAATTCTTCTTATATGTTTTATATGGGCTGCATGGAAAGACAATAAAAATAATAATAGCCTAAGTTTTAATTGTTTTGGAAATTTAATCGAAGAGAAGTTTGGAATATCAACATAATTAAAGCTGTTTTGATTGGGTTTGGTATTTTTCTAATCTTACAAAACAATAATGAAGTAGAGATTTATCAAATTGCACTATTTGAGATATTATTAAGCTTTTTGATTTCATTATGTGTAATATTAGTCTATTTATTTATTGTTGCAACACTATTTCCTAAGGAGAAAGTGTAAATATTCGTTATCATCAAACGCTATCTATGTAGTGCATCTGCTCTATTAAGAAATAATTATATTCATTATAGTGAATTACTGTAAACTAATTGTTAAAGGTAATACTGATATGATGTTGAGGTGGATAGATAATATTTATCTGGCAACTGGTGTTACCGATCTTCGTAAGTCTATCGATGGTTTGATTATCAAAGTACAAGTGTATCTTCAACTAGATCCTTTCTCTAGAAATCTGTTTTAATTCTGCGATCGAAAGAATGTTAAATATTTTTGCATGATCTATTGCTTACAAATCCAACGTCAAAATTAATAGCCAATTATCGAGAGGATTGATAGTCAACACTTCTAACACAAGGTGTAGTATTTGTGAATATAGTTGTCGCTAATCTGTTATTGTTCCGTGATAATGTCACTAAGGAACAGTGGAATACTACATTGACTAGGATCGAATTGAAGAAAGTATTGGTAGTAAAAAAGATGTTGGATGAGTTAATTATTACAGAAGAAAGGGCGGTGTTACTGGGCTTGTCAACATGGCAAGCTTTGGGATTAAAAAAGACGTAGTGGAATTATACATACTACTTATTATGGAAGTAATAATTGTTATTTTTCGGAGTTGTTAGAAGAGCATGAATCGATTGTGCATAGTTCCTCCAGTATTCGTCGTATCTTATTAGATTAAGGGATCAAAAAAGCCAAACAAAGACGACGAAGTAATATATACTAACCACGGCAACGAAGATCTTAGGCCAGAATGTTAAGGCAATTAGATGCTACACCTTTTGCCTGGTTAGAAGAGCGTGCAATTACATTCACATTACATGCTTCCATTGTTGATGCGACGGGTAGTATTGTTGACGCTCTTTTTAGAGTTAATGAATGAAGAGAAGGCTATTCTATCGCCATGAAGCAGGGAGTGAAGAAATGCGGGGTACCTCTCGGTATTTATTTATAACGATTGGCATACTATCTTCCGGTCACCAAACGAATCACTCACGTTAGAACAAGAGCTTGCAGGAGAAAACAAGCCTCTATCTAACTTTGGTAAAGCCATGGATGACTTACACGTTGAATACATTACTACAAGCCAAAGGACGGATAGAACGACTCTGGGTCACTTCATACTATAGTAGATGTATTAGGAAGTCCTATTACATTTCTTCTAACTGATGGTCAAGTATTGGATTCCGTTCCAGCGATCGAGTTATTTCAGGGATTCGGTTTTACGGGAATTAATATTCCTGGTAATAAAGCATATGGCTCAAAAGATATTCTGAAATGTATTACTATCCAACTGACAACTTATACAGTTCTATCAAATAAAAAAAATCGAAATCCATGAAAAGTTGATTGGCACTTTTATAAAGAAGGTCACTCAGTCGAGTGCTTTCTAAATAAAATTAATCATTTTCATCACATAGCTACTCGTTACGTCAAACTAGCAAAGTCATTTGTACTTTTGTATATGTGGCTTCTATTTTACAATTTACTCAGTCATGAGTTTTCAGATGCGTCCCAGCATATTAAAATTAACTCTAAGGTTTAATGTTTTAAATTTTGATAAACAATTAAATAAATATAGAAATTAAGGGAAGAAATACATTGGATATACTTTACAAAAACAGGAATGTGATGTAAGCTATTGCTAATTAAGCTTAATTAATAATAGAGAAAGAAGAGTATTTCTAATAAGTTATTTGTTTATTTTTGTCGCTATGGAGTTTTCACAGTTTTTTTATCTTTCAACATGGAACGTATCGTATATTGGATTTTGGAGAAATAATAGTCATGAAGAACAAATCAATGAGTTCATTATATTTATTTGTTGTTATATTTACTTCAGTAATTCTTGCAAGTTGTAATTCAGGTATAAAATCAGATAAATTTTATGAAGTCATTAACGAGTCTGAATTACAGAACTATGATCTTAATAAGAATCAGTTGGTACCTTGGGGATTACGTTACCAGAATATTCAGTTTAAACCACTATCATCAAAAAAAATTCGAGTAGCAATTATGGATAGTGGAATTGATGCTAGTCACAAAGATTTAGAAGGTAAAGTGCTCAAAGAGTATAATGCAATAGAGGATAATGTGTATTCTACTTCTGTAGATGTTTTTGGACATGGAACCGCTATTGCTGGGATTATTAGTGCTATTGATAATGATTTTGGGATATTAGGTGTGACACAAAATGTAGAACTAGTGTCGGTTAAAGTTCTTGATGATGAAGGCCGAGGTAACATTGATGATTTTGTTAAGGGAATAAAATGGTGCATTGAGAATGATGTCGAAATTATTAATATGAGTTTCGGAATAATGAGGGACCACGAATTATTAAAAGAATCGATAAATGAAGCAGTAAACAATGGTATTTTAATAGTAGCTTCAGTGGGAAATAAATTTCGAAATGAAGTTGATTATCCTGCTGCATATCAAAACGTTATTTCGGTCACAGGGATAGATAGCTTTGAAAAAAAGCTATCTTCCGCAGCCACTGGAAAGGTAGACTTTAGTGCACCCGGCGTGGATGTATTAAGCTTGGCTCCAGGAGATAAATACGGAGTGTTTACTGGAACTTCGTATGCTACTGCATATATTACTGGAGCAATTGCTAATATACTCTCAGCAAGAGAAATAGAAAAAAATCAGTCAATAAGCTCAGTTGTTAAAGAGGAGTTGGTTGATATTTCAAAAGATATTGGTAACAAAGGCTATGATGAGTTATTTGGTTACGGATCACTATCGAAATAGAAAGTAGGTTAAAAGAAATGATTAGAAATTTATTATCATACAGAACTTTTATCGCAGGTATTTTATCAGTTGTTATGTTATTTGTTGTTTCGGTTCCAAATTATTCAGAGGCAAGTATTGCAAATAGTACTCTCAATGGCATAGAATTTGAGATTGATGTGGACAACGAAGCTGAATTAGTAATTAAAAAAGTAAATGGAATCCAAGCTAAAAGCTACTCAACATTTACCGCCACAGATACCACATCAGATATTAATAGTGTGGAAGCAACTATGACTTTAGACAAAAATACACATGAGATAACTCTTGTAACTAATGAAGTGAGTGAGTCAAGTGAAAAGTATGGTAGAAAATATAATGTAACCATTAATGCTGTTAATTCGTATGGTGACATTGATGCTACTTTTACTGACACTGAGACTAATACTAGTTATAATGTTCAACAGGATAAACTAGAAGCTTCTTTAGTTTGGTTTATACCATTAGGAGTAATTATTGGAGAAGCGCTTCTAGCGCAATTAATCTCAGCAGCGTTGGCAATAACTATTGGAACCGTTGTTTATGTTGCAGCATCAGATGCAGGAGTACTGACGAAACTTAGAAATAGAAAAGATGTAGATCACTATATGGCTGTAATCTCGGCTGGTAAGGTTTGGATTGGAAATGCTTTAACTCTAGCTCAAGCAAAGTATAGGATTACTGATCCGATGTTAAATGATGATTATCGAAATGTATGGTCTAGAACTAGTGCATTAGCGGAGCTTGTTGTTACTTATCCTAATAAACCAGCGATTGGTCCTGAATTAAATGTTAATCAACCAATAGGGTTCTTCTTCTACACTCATTATCACCGTTGGGATAGATTAGGCGGACATTCTTTCTTCTAAAGCATTGGTATTATGTAAATCTTAAAATAAATATACTCCTGCAATTATCGTATTAAGCTTTGATAGGAAGATACAACTTCCTATCAAAGTTCTAAGTAATTACTCGATTTATTTACAAATAAGATATAATGTAAAAGCATTAAACTTAACTTTTTATCAGGAGGCGATAGTATGCAGCAAATTCAACTTTGGGATAGATTGTTTAAAGAAAAAAAAATTCCGAAGAGTTATACTTTAGGTGAGGTAGACAATTTTTTAAAAAGTAAATATAAAGCTATTTCGGTCGATAAGGGGCAGTTCGATGACTTACAGCTTGATCCAGCTGTTAATTTTAATAAAATTGTAGCTTGTTATAAAATTAACGATCCAGAGATACTCCAGTCTATATTTACAGAGAGTGAGTTGCAAATGCATCAGGACTCAAATCAAAAAAATGTTTCTTCTAATTTTGAATTAAATTCCAATTTTAAAATGTGGGTGGATGTTCAAGGAGGAAGATTGATAAATGTAGTAATTGAGAGTGATAACGGTACTACTATGTCTGCTTTCACAATGCAAGGTTTGAGTGAGAAGCTGCTCTATGAATTAGTGATAATGAAGGGTATTGATCCTGAGATATGTCATATTGGAAACGAAACATATGAAACTTATTTGACTTTTCTACACCGAGTAGGATATCTGTCTTAATAAATGCTATTAAACCTTCTGCCATGTGTATTATCGATATCTGCTACGCCAATCTATAAAGACGTTCAACTTGCTTTCAATTGACGATATAGTAAGTGTGGATGATGATATGATGATATCATATATATGGTAATATTTATTTCAAGCAGGGTATGTGATATTCTCTCTCTCATGTTTTTCTTGCAACAATACCTCTATGGAGTCAAAGTAACCAATATAATCTGTTCATCTTTAAAACTGTTAAATACCCCGATTTTTACATAAATCTATTTTGTTGTATTTATGTAGCTGTTACGTAAGGCTGATCATCTCGTGCCATTTACGCTAACCTACTATAAATGACACAATAATCCTAACTTGCTCAGATCCGTAGCATTTATAAAACTCAGCTTATAAAAAATCACCGGTTATAGATTTTTTTATATTTACATTCGCACTCCCCAAGACTCTCTTTACTACTCATGATCAGGGTGATTCTTTTGAAACCTGCCTTTATTTCATATTCGTATCACCAGAAATTTGGTGTGGTAATACTAAATTTGTTTTTATGGATTCAGTTTATTAATTTGGTATCCTGTGATTTTTTTGAGATAAATCTTTTAGACGTAAGATTATTAATTTACATCGCTCATACATTATTATTTTTATAACTTTTATTTTATTCACACTATATTTCTGTAAATGGTATCCATTATTTCTGTCATTCTGAACTGGAATCAAGAGTAAATTTGGATAAAGCATCATTATTGGACTTAGGAACTGTATATTGATTTTTTGGTTTTTCCAATAAACACAAACTCCAACAATAAAGTATATTTATCCGCTTTTTTGTTGGAGTTTGTGTATTATTTAGTCATTTGGATTGATAGGATGTAGCTGGAAATCGTTATTTTGTTGTAAGTTCAACCGCCGTAATTGTCGCAAATTGTGGATTTCCTTTACTGGATACAGTGATGATATACATGTGGTCATTCCAAGTATAGGTATGTATCCGTCCTTGTTTGTGATAGGTGATTAGTTTGGATTCTGCTGGCAGTTTGGTATATTGTTTGTGTAATAGTTCATGTAGTGACTGCACAACTAATTTGTTGGAGATTTGTACATCTTCCAAATGCATATCGTCCAGATTGCCATCATCTGTGCGTGCTGTAAATTGTAATGCTAACGGTTTGTAGGTAACAATTTTAGTAATACCCGGCAAAATAACTGGCGCAGGTATTTCTTCATTTTCCGGTTCGAATGTCCCTTGTTCACCGGTATCATTGGTATGAGGCTCCGTAGTTGTTTCTGTTTCTGTTTCAGTAACAGTATTAGTATCTTTATCTGCATCAGTTACAATATCGGCATCACTTGCCATTATCTCTGATTTTGTCTTCGTATTCGTATCTACTAGCGGATTGTCTTTGGTAGGAACATCATCACTTGTAGTTGTTTTGTTACTAGCAGTTGCAGTATAGCTCAGTTGCATAATGGCTGGTTTCGCAAGCGTACTGACGGCAGATGAAGCAGATGCTGATGCCATTAAAGTATCTGTTGCAGAAACGCCAGTATTAGATCGTGCGCTAATTATAGGCATTGGCGATTCGCTTGATTGATCGGGAATGACTTCTTGGGCAGAAGGTTTGCCAAGTAGTTGTTCCAATTCTGCTAAGGTAAGCTGCAAATAGTGGGCGGGATCTGCTTTTCCATATTGGAATAAACCAATATAGTGCGGTTGCCCGTTGTCTAGTAACCATTTGCCCATTCCATTCAGTTCTCCAGAGCGAAAAGTTCCGCTAAATTCAAGCTGTCCTTCAGCGTTATAAAGTTCGCCTTCGCCATGATAGACGTTATTCAGAAACGCTCCTGTGTAAAGGAGTTGTCCTTGTTCATCGTATAGCGTACCGCTGCCTTCGTAACGATCGGAATTAAATTGTCCTTTGTATTGTACCGTACCATTATCAAAGTACAGCGTACCAGCACCAGTCCGTTTGTTATTGACAAATTCGCCATCGTAGTGCATGGAGCCGTTAGCAAAAAATTGTTTTCCTTGCCCGTGATAGTGCCCAGCTAAAAATGACCCTTCATATTGTACTGCGCCGTTGTTATCGAACTTTCGCCCCGTACCATGAGAGATGCCGTCCTTTAATTGTCCGTCGTATTGGATCGTACCTTGCTGGCTATATACTTTACCAGTTCCTTCATATTTCCCAGCTAGTAATTCGCCATCATAAAGGAGCTGTCCCGTACTGGTATACAGTTTGCCTTTGATAAGTGACCCTTGTTCATACGTACCTTCCGCAACGATATTGCTAGATTCATCGAACTGTTTTCCTAGTCCACTGAATTGCCCATTTGCAAATTGTCCCTCGTACCGTATTTGTTGCTGTTCATCATATAACGTTCCTTTTCCATCATAAAGCCCATGAGCAAATGCCCCTTCATATTGTATCGTTCCATCAGTAAAATATAGCTTTCCATTTCCATCAAATAAGCCGTTGGCAAACAGCCCTTCGTAGTGTACTTTTCCAAGTTCACTATTGTACAATTTTCCATTACCATGATATTCGCCATTATTTAATTGTCCGGTATAAAGTAATTTTTTGTTGCTATCATACAGCTTCACATCACCAGAGTAGCTAGGAATGTCTCCTTGTGCTGTCATCGTAATGGCTGCTTTGCGGTTCAACATTTTATTGACAAATTTCGGTGGTTTAATAAATAAGAAAAAGTACGCTATTAATATGATTAAAATGACGATAACGATTAGTTTTTTGGATATATAGTAGTTTCCAATTGGAATGTAGCTTTGCTTCGTAATTGTTTTTTGACCAAGGATCGATTTGATCCAGCGCCTAATATATTTGGCGACTAGTTTTGGCCAGTTTTTTGCTCGTTTGAGCGGTAATAAAATTTTTCGTTGAATAGGGTTAATAATTGGTTTAATAATGCGTTCTATCAATGTTCCCGACTCCTTTGAGCCAAAATAGTATAGTGTTGCTACTCTAGTTGTGAAATTATGGGATATTAACGGTTAGCTGCCCTGGATTAGCAATTTTGATTATTCCTCCCCACTGACAAGTACAGCTAGATGTACTGTTAAGTGCTGGTAATTTCCCGATAGTAACGGTAGTTGAACCAGGTAACCAAGGTGTCGATGTGATCGGCATACAAGGTTGAGGTGTTAGTACACCAAGTGCTGCTGTCGTAGCCGCCACAACAGTGGGATTGCTCATGGAAGTACATAATCCAAATGGAATAATATTGACTAATGGTTTATGATCCATAATCGTTGCAGCAGGGGTCGTGCTGTTTACTTGATTCATTGGCAAAACATTAAGTGTAGATGGCATCATGCCAAAACTACAATTAGTAATTGCTCCTGCACAAACTAATTGTCCGATTGTAATCACCCTTACAAAATGGATTTGAAAAATACGCTATTATTAATTTATCAACCAACTCAACTAATCTTATTTTACTACTTATGAAATTAATAGGCAATAAATATATATTTTACCTTTCGAATGAGGGATCAAGTTGAAAACGAAATTAGCTCTTCTGTTTGGTGTGTTTGTCGTGTCGATTGTGTTGTTAATGATGATGCGGGATAGCTGGACCTTACGTCCTTTTCAAAGTGTCGAGCAGTATACGAATATATCTCGTGTCATGATGGACAACGAAGGGGCGATGTATAGCATTGCTCATTCTAAAAAAATAGTACAAAAAGTAAATGCAGAGGGCATTCTCGTATTTCGTTATGGTAGCCAGAATGCTATGCAAGCGAATGCAGTGTATATGTTTAATGCTGTAGCAGCTGATGATGTTGGTAATAGTTATGTGTTGGAAACAAAGTTAGATAGTTACGGCTTGAAGGTGCTAGGGGAACGTATTATTCAATTATCTCCAAGCGGTGATCTACGAGCAGTGTTGTACGAGCAAGTGTATCCAGTAAGTGACTTGTATCGAATAGGCAATGTGCAAACGATGTGGATAGAGCAAGGGGAACTGTTTTTCTTTCGCAAAGAGAGTAGTAATGAAGCTTCATTAATGAAATTACCATTAGCTCCATCGGCTGTAGTAGAACCAGAAATTGTAACAACCGTGACACTACCAAAAGAGACGGTAATTAATGAACTTATTCGTTATACTGCTACTAGTTTTCTAGCGACAACGAAGCAGGGGCAACTATATATAATAGAAGGAAGCCGGTTAATGCCACAGCATTTGACCGCTACACCAGCAGAGCTTAACTTCCCGTTGTCGATAGCAACAGATGGGACAGGCGCTATCTATTATGTAGATAATCACGACCAAGCGATTAAACAAAAAATGGTTATGAGAACTGACTCCGGAGAAATGGTGGAAAAGAAGGCTACGGTATGGATGGGTACAGCGCAATTTATGCAAAATAGTGCAGATACCGAAGGGGCACTGATTAGTCACCTTTCTATTTATGGAGAACAGATGCTTGTCGCTACTGCTAATATGATTTATGTGCTGCAATTAGATGGAACAGTAACAGCATCACTTGATAAATATCGCTATCCGGCTATGGAGCAGGGCAAAAAAATATTGTGCTGGTTGTTACTTTTGATCGCTGTTACGACATTTATTGTTTTGTTGCGTGTGTTATATATTGATGTGATGAAACGGATGTTATCTTTACTATTAAAGCATTTACTCGTTATTTTGCCGATTGTTTTGTTGTCGATGGCAGGTTTGTCATATTCGGTCTATACGTCTTTTTCTTCTGAAATGAAAGCTGATACGTATAAGCAACTACAAATTTTGGCAGCTAACGGGCAATATTTAATAGATGGAGAAATGCTAGAGCGGTTAGATAGACTGCAAGATTACGGAAATAGTGATTATATGGCGATGAAAACTAGAATAAACGAAGTCTTTTCACGAGCAGGAGAAGATCGTTCTGGATTGTACAACACGATATACCGTTACATGGATGGCAAATTATATATTGTGATGGATGACGATGATAGTGTGCCCATGTTCGAACCGTTTGCGCTTAACGAGGAAAATGAACGTGTCATTGCCGAAGGCGACATTATTGTTGGGGAATGGGAAGATGCGCTTGGAGAGTGGATGTATGCACTTGGACCAATCTATCACGCCAATGGAGAAATTATCGGAATATATGAAACAGGCAAAGATATGACGGGCGTTAATCAAAGTAAGCAAAATATTTTGTACGACGTATTTAAAATATTTGCACTTATTGGTTTTATTTTACTAACAATTATTACGATAATGACTATCTATTTGCTATCTTCACTACGTACGCTAAGACGCAACGTAAACCTTATTGCAGGTGGGCAGTGGGATGTGCGGGTTGATATTCGGTCGCGAGATGAAATAGAGGAACTTGGCGATCGGTTCAATATGATGGCAGGCTCGATCAGTCAATATGTTCAGGAAGTAACGAAGCTGAGCAGTGCTTACTTTCGCTTTGTGCCACAGCAATTTTTGAAAGTACTTGGGAAAACGAGAATGGCGGATATTAAGCTAGGGGAGCAGCAGCAACGTCATATGACGATTTTAGTTTGTAATATGAGGCAGTTTGGTGAGTTGTCTTCTCAGCTCAGTACAGAGGAAAACTTTAAGTTTATCAATTCGTTTCTAAATTATTTTGGACCTACTATTCGAGAGCATGGTGGTTTTACGATTCGTTATTTGGGCGCTGGAATGTTGACGATGTTTCCGAGTGGGGCAGATGCAGCATTGCAAGCAGCCGGGGAACTAAGGGAGAGATTACAACAATTTAATAAGGATCGAGAAAATCGTCAATTGTCTCCTATCGATATTAGTATAGCAATTCATACAGGTGATGTGATGCTTGGCATTATTGGCGAAGAGCAGCGAATGGAAGGCAGCGTTGTATCGAATCATGTTCAACTGGCGTTAGATCTCGAAAAAGTATCACCAAAACTTGGCGTAACGGTGCTGTTAACGGAAGAAACGAAGCAGTCTTTGCGAGCAGTAGATCACGATCATATTCGTAAATTAGGTTGGATTGAACTCGATATCGATGGAAAAGCAGAGCCATTGTATGATTGGTATGCGGGTGATCCAGAACATAATCGTGAACTGAAATATGAGACGAAACAGCAATTTGAACGAGCGATAGAAGCGTTTAACGCTGGTAGATTTTATGATGCAAGAGAAGGTTTCGTAGCTGTCGTTCGCAAAAATCGGGATGACTTAATAGCGAAACATTATTTCTTTGCTTGTGATCGCTTGTTGCAACAAGGGGCGGCAAACCAGCAACAGATTGCACTTCGCATGTATGGGCTGGATAGTTAGTCGCTATGTTGTGCTGTGCAAAGGAGGGGGAAAGAAGATATGAACGATCTAACTGGTCTTAACGACCAGCATGATGATGTTATCGAAACAAGCTTTTCTAGCATTCGACCAGTTGCCAATGGAACAGAAGCGGGTAAAGTATCTGACTTCTTACTCAGCGAACATTGTTTTGATGATCAACGGTTTACTCCAGGAGAAACAGAACAACTACAGTGGCTACCAATTCGAAGTTTGCAAGAGAAACATGTGTTTTGTTGGTTTGAAGCGGAAGCGGGAGAAATTATTTCGGCTATTATATTTATGGAGAATGAACATCGTAGTGGTGGTTATCGGCTAGAATATTTTGGCGTGCATCGTAACTATCGCCATCGCAAACTGGGGTACAAACTACTGCAAGCGATGTTCCAGTTTTGTAAGTCAAGGAAAGGACGATATGTGGAAACATTCACATGTGACTTGCCTGAATATGCGAGCGCCCGCCAACTATTTAAACGTAACGATTTTCAGTTTATGTGTCATTTACCGGATTATTATTATGCTGGCGAAGGAAAGTTAGTGTATATGAAGATGCTGGACGGTTAGTGGAAATGAAGCCTTTTCTGATTACCTATTGGTAGCAGAAGAGGCTATTTTTTATGGTAAATAAATGTTGTGAGTTCCTTAAGCATTGAAACATACTATTGTTGCCCTCTTTGCCCTATATGTTAAGTAAATCCACCTATTAACATATATAGCTTAAAGATGTATTATTTGATGCATAACATTTGTTTTTGTAGTTTATTGTCATCATATGTTACATCGAAAGAATCGACACCACTTAGTGTTGGGGAGGATTTCATGAAGA
Source organism: Paenibacillus yanchengensis (assembly GCF_042684845.1). Taxonomy (NCBI): domain Bacteria; kingdom Bacillati; phylum Bacillota; class Bacilli; order Caryophanales; family Paenibacillaceae; genus Paenibacillus; species Paenibacillus yanchengensis. Next base: position 51,226 of record NZ_JBHUMH010000002.1, read on the forward strand.
AAAAGGGGTCTAAAAAAGAGAAAAAAATATTTTTTAAAGTGTACATGTGGACCATATCGTATTTGTATCAATATCGTTGGAAGTTTGCACTGTTTGTTATTAGTGGTATTGTGCTGACTCTTGTTAACCTTGCGGTACCTAAATTGTTTCAACGTTTGATCGACGACATTATTCCACAAAAAAATGTATCCGCTTTACTTTGGTTGCTGGCTATGTTTGCTATATTAATAGTATCATTTTTTACCTTCACTGTTTTGCGGCAATGGATGCAGCGACATATTCAAGAAAAGGCAGGGATAGATTTACAATTGTCGTTATTCCATCATTTGCGAAAATTAGGATTTTCCCATTATGAGAAAACACCAACTGGTTATACCCTCTCGATGTTTCATACCGAAGTTGCCGCAGTGCAGCAAATGTATAGTAATCTATTTCCTTCCATGCTGGAAAGAAGTGTTACCGTCATTATATCTTCCATCCTTTTGTTTTCTATTAATGTTAAATTAAGCCTTATAATTATCCCTTGTATTCTACTTTATTTTGTAGGGGGACCTTACTTCTCAAAGAAATGGGGAGTGTGGAACAAAGAAGCGCTGCATCTCAGACGAGAGACTGGCAAGAAGTTGTACGATAGTATATCTGCGCTTATTGAAGTGCGTGCTTATGGTCGAGTGGATTGGGATTTAAAGCGGCTCATTCAGTCGCAAAGTGATTACCATCGGGCGTTGTTAAAACAGTATGTGTTTTCTTATTTACGGGGTGCGATGCGAACGCTATCCGCTAATATTGGAACGTTAGTATTGTTTATAGCAAGTGCTATTTTTATTCAACAAGGTTCGCTAACGATTGGAGATTTTGTCGCTTTTAGTCTCTACTTTTTTATTGTGATGGATACGCTTATTTCATTAATTGGTTTACTTACCCAACAGAGTGTCGTTATTTCACAAGCCGAGCTTTTATATCGTTTTCTTGCTATAGAACCAGAAGTAAAAGAAGTTGACAAGCCGCACTGGCTACAGGAAGTAAAAGGAGCAATTACGTTTGATCGTGTTTCTTTCGGATATAATGGGCAATCGGATGTTATTCAGCACTTTAATTTAGACGTTCAACCCGGAGAGAAAGTGGCGTTTGTTGGATCAAGTGGTAATGGAAAATCGACATTGTTAAAACTCGTTTCTCGTTTTTATGATACGACGTCTGGCGAAATTCGGCTAGATGGTATGCCAATCTCACAATTATCGTTTGCGCAGTTACGTGGTTCGATTGGTTTTGTATTTCAAGAGACGTATTTGTTTGGCGGTACAATTATGGATAATATTCGATTTGGAAAACCAGAAGCTACAGGGGAAGAAATTATAGCTGCTGCGAAGTCAGCTTTTGCACATCACTTTATTATGGAATTCCCGCAAGGCTACCAGACTGAGGTTGGGGAAAGAGGAGTGAAGCTGTCTGGCGGACAGAAGCAGCGAATTGCTATAGCTAGAATGTTCATGAAAGATCCGCAAATTATTTTGCTAGACGAAGCAACATCCGCATTAGACAGTACTAGTGAGCAAGAAGTAATGCGTTCGTTAGATGCGTTATTAGAAGGAAGAACGACGATTGCGGTAGCACATCGACTATCTACGGTACAACATTTTGACAAAATCGTTCTTGTTGAACAGGGGCAGCCAGCAGAAGTGGGTCGCTATGAGCAGCTGATGGAACAACAAGGGGCATTCTATCAACTAGTAAGAGGGCGATTGTCTGAAGGAGTGGTAGGCTGATGAGTAATTTGCGATGGATGTTTCAATATATGAAGTTGATTAAAGGTTTAATTATGATCGGCTTCACGGTCAAAATATTGCATACCGCTTCCCATATTGTATTAACAGGGCTTCAGAAGTTTGTGATTGATGATATGTTTATGGAAGGAAATTTTGATCTGCTATTACCATTATCTTTAGCTTTTGTTGGAGCAATTATTGCAGCGCTGTTGTTTGGTGGTATAGCTAGATGGCTGCTAGATTACAATGCACTTGTACTCAATCGAATTATTACTGGTGATATGATTCAAGCGATTCATAAGCTACCCGTGCAAAAAATTCAAAACCGACGAACGGGCGATTTGGTTAACTACATTACGAATGATGTAAAGCATGTGACCAATACGATATCTTCCTTTACTCCGGAAGGAATTTCTCATCTCGTAACGTTTGTTTCTCTCTGTTTTATTATTGGATATTCTAATATCACTATTTTGCTAGCTATATTGTCGCTCAGTGTACTGTACATTATATTTGGTAAACACTTCACACCACGATTGAAAAATAAAGCAAAGGAAGTACAAGAAAAAAACGCCGAATTGCTCGTCCATATAGAAGAAGGGATTGCTTCGACAAGAGAAGTAGTAGCTTATCACCGTTATGATTGGGAGAATGCTAGATTGATGCAAGCTTTTCGTAACTATTTCCAAAAAGCAATGGAGTTATGGAAAGTGCAAATAAGCAGTACACTGGCAACAGGACCAATTCAATGGCTTACAACGTTAATTATATTTGGAGTAGGCGGCTATCAAGTGATGCAAGGAAGTTTAAGTATCGGTTTATTCGTAATTATGTATCAATTTTCTAATCAACTCATTCTTGCTACGCAAGGTGTTTATAACTTTGTAACGACATTTTCTACTCGGTTAGCTGCAGTGGAGCGTGTGCGAGTCATTATGGAAGATGAACGGCAATTAGATGGAGAAATAGCATTGCAAGAAGAAATAACAGCTATTGAGCTGGATCGCGTTGCTTTTCGTTATTCGGATGAACATCCACCCGTGTTTGAACATATGTCGATGCATATTCCAATGAGGAAAAAAGTGGCGTTTGTCGGCACTAGTGGTGGTGGCAAATCAACGATTGCCCAGTTGCTTATTCGTTTTTTTGAACCTACAGATGGAGAAATCAAAGTAAATGGGCTGCCACTAACGGATATAAAAAGAGAGGATTGGTCAGAAAAGGTAGCTATCGTCTTTCAAGAACCATATCTGTTTCCCGAGTCTATACGCACTAATTTATTATTAGGCAGAGAGGAAATAACAGAAGCTGAAATGATCCGAGCCTGTGAAGCAGCTTGCATTCATGAGATGATTGCTGGTTTAAAGCACGGCTATGATACAGAAATTGGAGAACGAGGCATACAATTATCGGGTGGTCAGCGGCAACGAATTGCTTTGGCTCGAGCGTTGTTGAGCAATAAAGAAATTTTAATACTAGATGAAGCAACTTCGGCACTAGACTTAGAAACCGAGCGACAAGTACAGGCTAATCTCGATGCGTGGCGTAAAGGGAAAACAACGATTATTATTGCCCACCGTTTATCAACGATTACGAATGCTGATATTATCTATGTTTTGCAAGATGGACGTTTAGTAGAACAAGGTACTCACCAACAATTGATCGCCAATGAAAGTGTATATGAACAATTAGTTAGTACGCAACATCGGTTGGAAGGAATGGTGGTGTAATATCATCTAACATCTTTCCTAACTCACCTGCTAACTCAATACGATTCTTATTTAGTGGTAGCCAATAATATTTGAAGCGTAAATGATTATCTAATCCATTTGAAACAACCTGATGTATCCACGTATTAGTAGTAATAGATGTATGGAGGAGATAAGTGTGTCTTTCATGTACTTCAATTTTGAGCGGTGAGAAATAATCATATGATCCAAGTTTTTGTATAATTTTAAGATGGTCTTTTGAGATACCACTTTCTTCATATATTTCTCTAAAAAGAGCACTTTCCAAATTAGTATCCCATCTTTCAACAGTTCCTGCAGGAACTTGAATACCAGCAGAAGGATGATCTAAGTGTTCAAAAACAAGAAGTTCTGTTGCTTCTTGTTTTTTTCTGATGATATAACCTACAACTTTAATTTTTTTCATAGTTCCTCCAATTTATAAATGTATAATAATCTATCTAAACCCATTATAAAGGAAATCAGTCCTATTGCCATATTATCTGTAAAGTCCTAAATCTTATAAATAAAACTTGTTAATCATAAGAAAAGTGTTATTAACCTATAGTTTAAGAGGATAACCCGTCAATTGTTATACTACATAATCATATAATAGTAGGAGGCTGGAATGTATTATCGGTATAGAAGTATGGTGAAAAATTGATATCTATCGGTTTTATAAGGCACGGACTGAAAGATTGCAATATTCAAATTTAAGACATGCTGCGTTTATGATCGAATCTAACATTAGATATCGTGAAAACGTTTCACATTACAATACATTTGATTATGTTGTTTTTGACAGGTGGCATTTTACAGATGCAGTATATTTACAAGTTCCAATTAGCAAGTATAGGGGAAACTGAAAACTTTTAATAGCTTCTTAGGAAAGCGAGGTATGATGAACTAAACTATGGGATTAGCGAGGTGTAGCATGAAAATTGTGTATGTAGAATCGAAGTATGCAGGAATTAATTGAAAAAGGAGACTGTAATTAATGAGAGTAGAAAATAGTAGTCAAGCTAGTAGCAACAGCAATCGGCAGTTTAACCCATTTAGTCTAGCTGGTAAATTGGCGCTTATTACAGGTGGAGGAACAGGTTTAGGCTTGGGGATGGCACAGGCTGTCATTGATGCGGGAGGCAAAGTTATTTTAACTGGGCGCAGGGAAGAAGTATTGCGTGAAGCAGTTGCACAGTTGGGAGAAAAAGAAGCGTATATGGTACATGACATTACTGATTTGGCTAGTATACCTGCACTTGCACAAGCAGTTAATGACCGGTTTGGCAAGTTAGATATATTGATTAATAATGCTGGTATTCATCATAAGCAAGATGCGGTGGAAACGAGCGATACTGACTTTGAGAAAGTTCTGTTGACACATGTACATGGTGCTTTTGCGATGACGAGAGAGTTTGCTCCTTCTATGATTAAGCGCAAGGAAGGAAGTATTATATTCATCTCATCGATGTCTGCGATTATGGGAATGCCAAAAGTGATCGCTTATTCCGCTGCTAAAACAGCAGTTAGTGGGATGGTGCGTGCGCTTGCTAGCGAATTTTCTCCGCATGGTGTGCGGGTGAATGCTATCGTTCCCGGTTGGATAGAGAGCGAAATGTCGAATAAAGCGTTAAATAGTGATCCAGAACGTAAGAGAAAAGTGATGAGTCGTACGCCATTAGGGCATATGGGAAAACCTGCTGATATTGGTCATGCAGCTGTGTTTTTAGCTTCGCCAGCCGCTCAATTCATTACAGGTGCAGAACTTCGTGTCGATGGTGGTGCTGGTATCGGGTTTTGATGGTTTGTAGTAGGTACAAATAGTCTAATACCCCTATAGAGTTACCAATACCAGTTCTCAAATAGGGGTTTCTATTAGATAGCTTGTTAAATGATCTGATTACAATATTACTAGATTACAGAATGCCGTATTTGGCAAACGCATCTGTAGCAGACATACCATTATCAATGGCGTGACGAACTGTTTTTTCTGCACGTGCTTTTGTAAGTGCCTTTTCGATGACTTCCACTTCATGTTTTTTTGGAATGATAACGACACCGTCCAAGTCACCAAATACAAGATCGCCTGGTTCGATCCATACACCGCCAATTTCAATCGGGCAGCGATAGTCTACTACTTGTGTACGGACAGAGGAATCTTGCGCAAATCTGCCACGGCTAAAAACGGGCCAGTTTTGTTCCATTACTTGCGGTGTATCTCGATGAAAGCCGTTTACAATAGCTCCAGCTGCACCACGATTACGGGCAGTAGCTGTCAAAATCTCGCCCCAATACGCACAGCGCATATCGCCACCACTAGCAATATAGACTTCATCTTTTTGCAATTGGTCGAGTGCTTCCGTTAGTTTACCGAAAGGTTTTTTCTGTGGACCATATACGTCAATCATGACAGCAGGCATTGCTCTTCCAGTAAGTTTATCTTCTGTTCTGATCGGTTGAATAGGTTGTGGCAAAATTTGGTGATAACAGCCAAGCTCATCTAGAATGTCACCAACGACAGGGGTGTAAAGCTCATTTTTAATTAAAGCAAATAATTCATCATCATTTTTCCATTCAGGCATGTTTGATTCATCCTTCCCGTAATTATAATAAATTAATGCGAGGTATATAGCGGATAAAATATTACTGATAAAATTATCGATAATATTATCAGTAATATTGAAATAGTAACAAATCGATCATGATGTGTCAATAAGGCGACCGGTTTGGTGTAATAATATGGATGGGTAATCGATATGATTGTATAGCTTGATAAATAAAAGTTTTATTACTTGTAAACTAGAATCCATATGGAAAGGAATGCTGGGGCTTCGCCTACGCACTATACTATTAATGGTTACTTCACGTCATAATTAGGTCATGTTAAACATCAATGAATGGATCGGTAAGCTTGTACGTTTTTTCGTACAAAGTTTCATTCCGATCATCACAATTGCGGTTGTTTGTTTGTTTTATCGTATAAAAACTTTACGCTTAACCTATTATTAGGGTCACTTTATATGATTTTTCGTATAAACTTGTCTCTCTCGACTACCTATTTGAATGTTTGTATGTTTTTTCATATAAAGTCCTACAAATCCTTCCCTATTATAATTTTTACATTAGATTTTAAGACCTTTTGCGATAAAAGCCACGACTGAACAACCAGAGTTGTCAATTGTTACAACACTTGGAAATGAAAAAAAACGACCTTAAGATCGACTTTTCACATTAGTAGACATGGATTCCATTTTCCATTTTTAAACGGACTACTTGATCAGTTTTTAGACACGCTCCAGTTAAAACGCTAATAATAGAGACCTGCGGTAATATGTCAAGTGAAAAACAGTTAGAAATTTAATTATCAAGGATCAATTTTCTTTAAAAAGGCAACAGGAAAATAGACCAGCAAGTAAATGTAAATTACTGGTATATATTCAAA
>NZ_JBHUMH010000003.1:0-84401 GCF_042684845.1 Paenibacillus yanchengensis
GCCCCCCTTAAGATGAATTTTCCCAATTAGTAAGACCCCTTGAAGACGACGAGGTTGATAGGTTCGGGGTGGAAGCACAGTAATGTGCGGAGCTGACGAATACTAATCGGTCGAGGGCTTATCCTAATGAATGAAGCAAGCGGTGTGTAACAAGCGACGATGTTCCTATCCAGTTTTGAAGGTGTAAACTTTCTTTTGTTTGACGTTTGGTGGTGATGGCGGAGGGGAACCACGCGTACCCATCTCGAACACGACCGTTAAGTCCTCCAGCGCCGATGGTACTTGAACCGCAGGGTTCTGGGAGAGTAGGAGGCTGCCAAGCGACGAAGGGCCTGTCACAGTTACTGTGACAGGTTTTTTGTTTTGTTGTTTTAAGGTTTTTATCCTCTATAATATTCTATCGCCTTCTTTTTTTCTTTTGATACGTATCCTCTTTGCTCAGTAGATGTAATGTGGAATTTTAAATTAAAAATTCTAACGAAGAATAATCACCTTATTTACCCAACAAACGCCCTTTTAAAAATCTAAGGAAGATTTATAACGTTAATCATGCCATATACCACTATTTGGAGCTCCTTTTCTATACATAAGACTTAAAATCTTCTTTAGAAATTATTTCACCTCGATATTCATCATTTAGCGATACAATTCTTCTTTAGTCTGTGATGCCTACGGCTATTCATGCTAGTAAGGTTATAGATATATGGCAACTGACAGTGGTATCTCTTCTACTATGTATTCTTATCGGAATTACAAACGAATCTATAGAGAGGGACGTTTTAAGTAACTGCATTGCATAGCGTTATGTTTTAATTAAGTATAGCGTATCTACTTTGTTTAGTAACTACTGAGCCTAGGGGATACGCTATACATGTTGTAAATTTCAATGTCTTTGTAGGACTAAGTCGTTTCAATTTGATATGATAAAGCTGAAATAATAAAGTGACGGAACGAGGGTGGAATGATGTTGCGATATGGTGTAAAAAAGTTATGGATTGATGGCAAGTGGTGTGAAGCGACAAAGTATAGTCAATTGATTGCTCCTTATTCCAAGGAGCGGATAGCAAGTATTGCGGTGGCAGGTGAAGCTGATATAGCAGCGGCAATTGCAGCTGCTGATCGTGCGCGCCAAACAATGAAGCGAATGGCTGCTCATGAACGAGCCGCAATTTTGGAACGGGTCGCTGTGCAATTGAAGGAGCGAGAAGTGGAAGCAGCACAATTAATTGCATATGAAGCAGCAAAACCGCTGAAATTAGCTTTAGCAGAAATAGAGCGAACGGTTCAGACGTATAAGTTTGCAGCGGAGGAAGCGAAACGGATATATGGGGAGACAATACCATTAGATGCACAAAGGGGAGCGGAAGGTAAAGTTGCTTATACGATGCAGGAACCGCTTGGTGTTATCGCAGCGATTACGCCATTTAATTTTCCGTTTAACTTAGTTGCTCATAAAGTTGGTCCTGCGATTGCAGCTGGTAATACGGTCGTTTTAAAACCGGCTTCACAAACGCCACTATCGGCTTATTTTATTGCGGAGATATTTCATCAAGCAGGTTTGCCGAGCGGCGCATTAAACGTTATTACTGCTCCAGGAGCAGTAGCTGGTGATGTGCTTACTCGGGATGAGCGAGTGGCGATGATTACTTTTACAGGTAGTGAACAGATTGGAAAGCAGTTACAGCAGCAAGCAGGTATGAAAAAAGTAGTGTTAGAGCTTGGTTCGAATGCAGCGTTGATTGTAGATAATAATGTGAATATAGCGGCTATTGCCGAACGAGTAGTGACAGGAGCGTTTGCTTATCAAGGACAGGTTTGTATTGCTGTACAGCGGATTTACGTGCATGAATCGAGCTATGAGCAATTAGTTAATACGTTAGTAGAGCGAAGTAAGCAGTTAAAGTTAGGACACCCGCTCGAGCTGGAGACAAATATGTCGGCTCTTATATCGGAACGAGAAGATGAACGGGTACAGCAATGGTTGGAAGAAGCGAAGGCAAAAGGTGCAAAGGTTGTTTTGGGTGGTACGGTAATTGATGGCATATTTGCTCCGACAATAGTCGTTGATGCTCATCCCGATTTGCAAATATGTCGTGAGGAACTATTCGCACCAGTAGTAGTAATAACAGCTGTTTCATCGATGGATGAAGCATTCGTACAAGTGAATGATTCACGTTACGGTTTGCAGGCTGGTATTTATACAAATGATATGACTACTGCATTGCGAGCTGCACAACAATTAGAAGTTGGTGGAGTTATTATTAATGATATTCCTACGTTTCGTGTAGATCATATGCCGTATGGTGGAGTGAAAAGTAGCGGAATTGGTAGAGAAGGCGTGAAGTATGCTATGCAAGCGATGATGCAACTAAAGTTAGTAGTGATGAATAGTATGCCAGCTGCGATACCTCCGATTTGATCATAAGAAAAGCGTAATTGGATGTATAAATTGTACAGAAAACAGCAAACTGTAGAGGAGAAGTATTTTAAGATTTATCGGGAAAAGTGTAAAAGAAAATTTGAGTGAATAGATAAAAAAATAAAGTAGAGGGGTTGCAAAACGTAAAATTTTGCGTATAATAATTATTAAGGTCAAAGAAAGTCAAAGTCAAGTAAAGCAAGTATGAAAGTAAATTAAACTACACTATTCAGGAGGTTGGTGCCATTGCGGAATATTTCCGATCTCATTGAACAGTTTTTGAAACTTAAACTAGATAAAAGTGATGATGGCGCTGTAGAGATTCAACGTAATGAATTGGCTGATCGATTTTCTTGTGTTCCTTCTCAGATTAATTATGTTATTAGTACACGATTTACACTAGAGAAGGGATATATGGTAGAGAGTAAACGTGGAGGTGGTGGCTATATTCGGATTCAACGAGTAGAATTGCCAGCTTTGCAAATGATTTCGCACCATATTGAAAAAACGATAGGTAACAGTTTAGATCAAACGAATGCAGAAGGGTTAATTTATCAATTAGTCCAGGCAGAGATGATTACAGCACGTGAAGTAAATTTATTAAAAGCCGCTATTCACCGTGAAACGATAGGATTAACATTACCGCTGAGAGATCAAGTAAGAGCAAGATTATTACGAGCAATGTTAATTGCTTTGTTATCGCGTTAGATGTGTAGCAGCTGTCTTATAATTGTAGTATAAAGTCTATCCTATAGAAGGGAGGAATCAGGCATGTTCTGTCAAGAATGTGGTAAGCGACAGGCAACTCTTCATTTCACTAAAATAATTAACGGTGATAAAACAGAATTTCATTTGTGCGAAAGCTGCGCGAGAGACAAAGGGGAAGCGATGCCGGGAGCAACGAATAGTTTTTCGATACACAGCCTGTTGTCTGGACTGCTTGATTTTGAAAAGCTGGGCAGTAGTCCATCTGCTCTTCCGACTGACGCTCAACAATCGATGCGTTGTGAAGAATGTGGGCTTACTTATACACAGTTTAGTAAAATAGGCAGATTCGGCTGTAGTAGTTGTTATCAGCAATTTTCACCTCGTCTAGACCCATTGTTGAAACGAGTACATGGTAACACTACCCATAGTGGTAAAGTGCCAAAACGTACTGGTGGTAGAATTCAATGTAAACGTGAAATCGAACAACTTCGTAAAGAAATGCAAACATATATTCAGCAAGAAGAGTTTGAACAAGCGGCTAGTTTACGTGATCGAATTCGTGAGTTAGAGCGAAAAATAAATGGTTAATAATACGGATGAGAGGAGTGAGACTGTTGGATAAGCAACGATTTACTGAACATGCATTAAATGATTGGATGAAAGGCGGCGGTCCGGAAATTGAAATCGTCATTAGTAGCCGAGTAAGGCTAGCCCGAAACCTAGGTGATCAGCCGTTTCCGATGTTAGCGACTAATCAGCAAGCAGCGGATGTATTGGAGCAATTGCAAGCAGCAGCTCAATCGTTTGATACAGCTCCATTCGGCTCACTGGAAACAATATTGCTATCCGAGCTGGATGATCTCGATAGACAAGTGTTGGTAGAGAAACATTTGATCAGTCCAAGCTTGGTCAATGAATCTCGTGTTGGTGCTGTTTTGCTTAGTGAGAACGAATCCATCAGTATTATGATCAATGAAGAAGATCACCTACGTATTCAATCGATATATCCTGGATTTCAAATAAAAGAAGCATGGCAACTAGCTAATCAGTTGGATGATGCCTTTGAACATGAGCTTGATTATGCATTTGATGAACAGCATGGGTATTTGACGGCATGTCCAACGAATGTAGGGACAGGGTTGCGAGCGTCTGTGATGATGCACTTGCCAGCGCTGGTGTTAACTAAGCAAATTAACCGCATATTGTCGGCAGTGACGCAGGTCGGTTTAGCTGTACGTGGGCTATATGGAGAAGGTAGCGAAGCGTTAGGTAACTTATTTCAAATATCGAATCAAATTACTTTAGGATTATCTGAGGAAGAAATTATTGATAACTTGCATAGTGTGGCTGCACAAATCATAGAACATGAGAAGGCAGCTCGCAGAAAGTTGCTAGAAGAATCCAAATTACGCATGGAGGATCGTATTAGACGTTCTTATGGTATTTTATCACATGCGGCAATTATGGATTCCAAAGAGGCAGCTCAACGGTTGTCCGATGTTTGGCTTGGTGTAGATACCGGTATATTGACTGGCATCTCTTCACAAACATTAAATGAGTTGTTAGTAAAGACTCAGCCCGGATTTTTGCAAAAAATATTTAAAGATACGTTGACACCGGAGCAGCGAGACTTACGTCGAGCGGAACTAATCCGCAATCATTTGAATAGTAATTATGAAGATGGAGGTGCTAATGAATGATGTTTGGACGATTTACAGAACGAGCACAGAAGGTTTTGACATTGGCGCAGGAAGAAGCGGTACGTTTAGGTCATAATAATATAGGAACAGAGCATATATTGCTTGGCTTGATTCGCGAAGGGGAAGGCATAGCTGCAAAGGCACTAACTGGTTTTGGATTAGGATTGGAAAAAATTCAAGATGAAGTGGAAGCTTTAATCGGGCGTGGACAAGAGCAGCCAACAAATATTGCCTATACACCGCGTGCGAAAAAAGTAATTGAATTATCGATGGATGAAGCTCGTAAGTTGGGTCATACGTATGTAGGAACAGAGCATATATTGCTTGGACTGATCCGTGAAGGAGAAGGTGTTGCTGCTCGTGTGCTTAACAATTTGGGCATTAACTTAAATAAAGCACGTCAACAAGTACTGCAATTGCTTGGTAGTAGTGAGGCGGCATCAAGCAATCATAGCGCACCATCGAATATGAGTACTCCTACTTTAGATGGTTTGGCTCGTGATTTGACTGCTGCTGCTAAGGAAGGAAATTTAGACCCTGTTATTGGGCGTGGCAAAGAAATTGAGCGTGTTATTCAAGTGTTAAGTCGTCGTACGAAAAACAACCCTGTCTTAATTGGAGAGCCTGGTGTTGGTAAAACGGCGGTAGCAGAAGGATTAGCGCAAAAAATTATTGACAACGAAATTCCAGAAACATTGCGTGATAAACGAGTAATGACTTTAGATATGGGATCTGTCGTAGCTGGTACAAAATATCGTGGTGAATTCGAAGATCGTTTGAAAAAAATAATGGATGAAATTCGTCAAGCAGGTAACGTCATTTTATTTATTGACGAGCTGCATACGTTAATTGGTGCTGGAGGAGCGGAAGGAGCAATTGATGCTTCTAACATTTTGAAGCCGGCACTAGCTCGTGGGGAACTGCAATGTATTGGTGCAACAACGTTGGATGAATATCGTAAATATATCGAAAAAGATGCTGCCTTAGAGCGTCGTTTCCAACCAATTACAGTGGATCAACCGTCACCAGAAGAAGCGATTCAAATATTATACGGATTACGTGATCGCTATGAAGCACATCACCGTGTAAAAATTACAGATGAAGCTATTTTGCAAGCTGTGAAGTTGTCTGATCGTTATATTACGGATCGTTTTTTACCGGATAAAGCAATCGATTTAATCGATGAAGCAGGTTCGAAAGTTCGTTTGCAAACATATACAGTTCCACCTAATCTTAAAGAACTAGAAAATAGATTGGAAGATATTCGCAAGGAAAAAGATGCAGCAGTCCAAAGTCAGGAATTTGAAAAAGCTGCGGCTCTTCGTGATACGGAACAAAAAATTCGTAATGAACTTGATACGACGAAAAATGAATGGAAAGAAAAACAAGGTCGTACCGATTCTGAAGTGACACCAAATGATATTGCACAAGTAGTAGCTAGCTGGACAGGAATTCCGGTTACCAAAATGGCAGAAGAAGAAACAGATCGACTATTGAAGATGGAGTCGATACTACATGGTCGTGTGATTGGGCAAGAAGAAGCGGTCAAATCAGTATCGAGAGCGGTTCGTCGGGCAAGAGCCGGCTTGAAAGATCCGAAGCGTCCAATAGGTTCATTTATTTTCTTAGGACCGACTGGTGTTGGTAAGACGGAACTAGCACGTGCGCTTGCAGAAGCTATGTTCGGTGATGAAGATGCTGTTATCCGGATAGATATGTCGGAGTACATGGAGAAACATGCAACTTCTCGTTTAGTTGGTGCCCCTCCGGGATATGTTGGTTATGAAGAAGGTGGACAACTGACGGAAAAAGTAAGACGTAAACCGTACTCTGTTGTCTTGTTAGATGAAATTGAAAAGGCGCATCCAGAAGTATTTAACATCTTGTTGCAAGTGTTAGAAGATGGTCGTCTGACAGATTCTAAAGGGCGTTTAGTCGATTTCCGTAACACAATTATTATTATGACATCTAATGTTGGTGCAGATCAAATTAAAAAGAATTCATCGCTTGGCTTTACAGCAGTAGAAGATGCTGGACACGAGTTCTCTGTTATGAAAAACAAAGTGTTGGATGAATTGAAAAAGAGCTTCCGTCCAGAGTTCTTGAACCGTATCGATGAAATAATTGTGTTCCATTCATTGGAGAAAAAACATATTTCAGAGATTGTTACGTTGATGGCTGATGAATTGCGTCATCGACTGCAAGAACAAGAAATTAATTTTACCGTAACGGATGCGGCTAAGCAGTTTTTGGCAAAAGAAGGTTTCGATCCACAATATGGTGCTAGACCGTTGCGTCGAGCGATTCAAAAACATATTGAAGATCGGTTGTCAGAAGAATTATTGCTTGGTAACATCAAAAAAGGTGATACGTTCATCATTGATGAGCAAGATGGCAAACTAATTGTAGATAAATCAGATACTGTCGTTAAGCAAGAGGAAGCAGCAGAGTCAGCGAAGTAATGTAACGATCAAATAGTATAAACGAAGAAAGCTACTTAGAAGTCAGTGTAAATTGACGACTGGGTAGCTTTTTTTCTGTAGATAGATGTGCAGAAGCGGGTAGCATAGGTAAATATATATGGATGAAGTGACAAATTTTCTTTCTTGGTTGTAGAGATAATGGTACAATTTATAAGGATGAGTATGGAGTAGGTGAATTTGGTGGCAAAAGTGAAAACAAAGTTTGTTTGTACAGAGTGTGGCGCAGAATATGCCAAATGGTACGGCAAATGTCCAGGGTGTCACGCATGGAATACGATGGTAGAAGAGAAAGAAACCATATTGAAAACAAAAGGTGTAGGTTTGTCGTCGATTCATACGAAAGAAAAGCCGCAGTCGATCATACATATAGATAATGAGCGGGAACCGCGAATTGAAACTTCGTTGGTGGAATTGAATCGAGTATTAGGTGGTGGAGTTGTCCCAGGCTCTTTGATTTTGGTCGGAGGCGATCCGGGAATCGGTAAGTCAACGCTACTATTACAAACTTCACATGCGCTCGCAAGTAAAGGGTTAAAGGTTTTATATATATCAGGTGAGGAATCTGTCCGTCAAACGCGTATGCGCGCAGATCGGCTAGGTGCGTTAACTGAAACGTTGTATGTGCTATGCGAAACGAATATGGATCATGTAAACGAGGCAATCGAATCTTTAGAGCCAGACTTTTTAGTTATCGATTCTATTCAGACGGTTTTTGATCCTACGGTACAGTCTGCTCCTGGCAGTGTATCTCAAGTAAGAGAATGTACTGCTCATTTTATGCGCACAGCCAAAATAAAAGGTATTGCGACTGTGTTAGTCGGGCATGTTACGAAGGAAGGAGCTATTGCTGGACCAAGGCTACTGGAACATATGGTAGATAGTGTGCTGTATTTTGAAGGAGAACGCCATCATACATATCGGTTGCTGCGCGCGGTGAAAAATCGATTTGGATCTACTAATGAAATTGGGATTTTTGAAATGGGTGAAAGTGGACTTAGAGAAGTTTCTAATCCATCGGAGTTGTTTTTATCGGAGCGTCCGCTTGGTGTGGCAGGTTCTACCGTTGTTTGTAGTATGGAAGGAACTAGACCGGTTTTAGTGGAATTGCAAGCGCTGGTAGCGACAACGAATTTCCCTTCACCTCGCCGTATGTGTACCGGAATGGACCATAACCGAATGGCGTTAATTATTGCTGTATTGGAAAAAAGAAATGGTATGTTTTTACAAACGCAAGATGCTTATTTAAATGTCGCTGGTGGTGTAAAATTAGATGAGCCAGCGGTGGATTTGGCAGCTGCAGTAAGCTTGGCATCAAGCTTCCGAGATGCGCCTACAAGACCATATGATGTTGTATTTGGTGAAGTAGGGCTGACTGGAGAAGTTCGGGCAGTTTCACGAGCAGAGCAGCGGGTTAGAGAAGCGGCTAAATTAGGATTTAAACGAGTGATTATGCCAGAGAAAAGTATGAAAGGCTGGAAAGCGCCTGCTGGAATAGAATTAGTTGGAGTAAATACAGTATCGGAAGCTTTAAAAGCGGCACTGGGATAAAGGGGGAAGTACAGAGATAATGAAAGAACCGACACCACAAGAAATAATGAATCAATTATTACCGCTCGTAGCTCCTGGTACAGCATTTCGAGATGGACTAGAAAATGTTTTGCGAGCAAAAACAGGTGCTCTAATTGTAGTTGGTTATAGCCCGGAAGTGATGGAAGTAGTCGATGGAGGGTTTTCGATTAATTGTGACTTCTCCCCTAACTATTTGTATGAACTTGCTAAAATGGACGGTGCTATTATTATGAGTGAAGATATGCGGCGGATATTGTATGCCAATACCCAACTTATCCCTCTAAGCACTATTCCTTCTACCGAAACAGGCATTAGACATCGTACAGCAGAACGTGTAGCCAAACAAACCGGAAAATTAGTCGTATCGATATCGCAACGTCGTAATGTTATTACACTCTATATGGGTAATTTACGTTATTCGCTCAAAGATATTGGCGTTATTCTGACCAAAGCAAACCAAGCGATTCAAACGTTGGAAAAATATAAAGCGGTACTTATTCAAGCGTTAACGAATTTGTCAGCCTTTGAGTTTGAGGAATTGGTGACGTTACAAGAAGTGGCACATGTTATTCAGCGAGTAGAAATGGTATTGCGGGTCAAAATGGAAATTAAACGTTATGTTAATGAGCTTGGTACAGAAGGCCGACTGATTAGTATGCAAATGGAGGAGCTAATTGGTGGCGTGGAGCAGGATGCTTGGTATATGTTAAAGGATTATGCAAAAGAAAACAGTGACGAGAAGATTAGAGATATTCGTACAGCGCTACGCAAACTAACATGGGATGAATTACTTGATTTAACACCGATTATCAGATTAATTGGCTACCCACATGTCAATACTATTCTCGAAGAATCCGTTGCTGCAAGAGGATATCGCATTTTGAGTAAAATTCCAAGATTACCTATTATTATTATAAATAATTTAATAGAAAAATTTGGACATTTACCGCGTATTCAAATGGCTACTATCGAAGAATTGGATGCGGTGGATGGTATTGGAGAAATCCGTGCTCGCTCCATACAAGATGGTCTCAGAAGAATAAGGGAACAAATGTTTATTGACAGGCAAATATAAACCTCCTACAATTGATGGAAGCGAGGTGTGAACATGATAGCCAAATCAATTCCTAGTTTGTTCACCATTGGCAACTTATTTTTAGGTATTATAGCAATTATAATGGTCTTTAACGGAGATACACCGATGGCCGTAATGATGATAATTATAGCTATGTTACTCGATGGTGTAGATGGTCGTATTGCTCGTGCGTTAAACGCACAAAGCGAGTTTGGTAAAGAGTTAGATTCTTTGGCGGACGTTGTTTCTTTCGGTGCCGCTCCAGCGTTTATTATGTATGTAGTTGCTTTTCAAGATATGTACTCTCCAGCTGCTTGGATTATAACTGCACTATTTCCTATCTGTGGTGCGCTTAGATTGGCACGATTCAATGTCATTACGAGCAATGCTGGTTACTTCATAGGGCTTCCAATTCCGGCGGCGGGCAGTGTGTTAGCTACATTATCTTTGTTTAGTGATAGTATTCCTTTGGGAATATTAGTATTAGCGACAGTGGTGTTAGCACTATTGATGGTTAGTACAGTACGTTACCCTAATTTCAAACGTGTTGGTATTTCTAAGACAGCACTTTGGCTTGTACCGATTGTCATTATTGTTTCATTGGTACTAGGGATTATGTTTACCGATCATTTGTCCAAAATTATTTTTATTCCATTATTGCTATATGCGCTGTACGGATTTAAGAAAACATTTGATCGGCGCCATGTACGTAAAAAAAAACGAGCTAGTTCCATTGAACAAGACGAAGATGCTCCACCAGAATTTTTAGCATAACTTCTGTAGGAGATATAATTAACATTAAATATTAGAAAAGTAAGACGCTCCCGCTTTGTAATAAGCGAAGAGCGTCTTTTTGCTGTGTACGATGATCTTTTTAAAAAAAGGGTCACTGCTACAGCTATCGAACTTTACGTTAAATTAAAAACACCGAGGGTAGAACATTTTTTCGATTCATTAGCAACAACTTCTGTCAACTGAATGTCTAGCAAATTGCATAATGCAGTTGTATAAAATAAGTTTCGTCCCAGCTCAGTTTTCAGTATATCTTGACAATGTTCGCATAGATCGCCAGATAGATGGCTTTGCATCGTAGCTTTTGCTTCGTCCAGATCATCGGAGTAAGATTGTTTGCGGGCGTTAATTTCGATGCAGCCGCAATCAGTTACTGCTTTCGTAACGGCGCGATTCACAGCTGTATTGGACTGTCCAAATTTGGACATAACATCAAGTAAGCTGCGGTGTCTCAGTAGCAATTCCGATACTTGCTGTTGAAATTCTTCTAACGACGGAGTATGATTCGGTTCCACTTCTTTCACCCACCTCTATTCATGTAATCTCTCTCTATTATAGACTCCCTGAGCGCTGTTTACAAAAGTTGATTGCTAAAATAAACAAAATTTTTTTTAATAATTTTCGCTTAAATAGGGAATGGACGATTAAAGTTGTAAATATTGAACATAATTGTTAATGGAGGTGAACCATTAATGATGAAACGTATTATACAACTCATTGGTTTGTTCGTTGGCGGTTTGGCAGGTAGAGAATTATACAAGCTGTTCTCACCCATGTCGAGCTGGTCAACATTATCGTCATCGCTCTTACAGCATACAAGCACTTATTACATTAGTTTAGCGGTAGGAGCGTTAGGTGGTTTGATTGCTGCATCGATATTGGCAAGTAGAATTACAGGTTATTTGCAACAAACAGTTGAAGCTACAGCTGCGTTACCATTAAAACAATTAGTATCAGGATCACTAGGACTACTTTCTGGATTGCTGTTATCTGTTATGTTGTATCCTTCCGTAGCTGATTTGGGTGGTCTGGGACAGCTAGTACCAGCATTTTTATCGTTAGTATTTGGCTATGTAGGGCTGCGTATTGGTCTACTCAAGCAAGAAGAGTTAAGTGCTACTGTCCATATGTTGTTTGAACGTAAAGCGGGAGCCGAAGTTGCGGTAGAGGAAAGTAGATACGAAGAACATAAAATTTTGGATACTAGCGTTATTATTGATGGACGGATTGCAGATATTTGTAAAACAGGCTTTATCGAAGGAATTTTGGTTATTCCGCAGTTTGTATTAGAAGAATTGCAGCATATTGCTGATTCGTCGGATTTGTTGAAAAGAAATAGAGGTCGACGTGGGTTAGATATTTTAAATAAAATTCAAAAAGAATTAGAAATTAAAGTATTAATCTATGAAGGCGATTATGAAGAAATTGGTGAAGTAGATAGTAAGTTAGTGAAGCTGGCGAAAGCATTACACGGAAAAGTGGTTACGAACGATTATAATTTAAACAAAGTTTGTGAGCTACAAGGAGTGTCCGTTCTAAATATTAATGATTTAGCGAATGCGGTTAAACCTGTCGTGTTGCCAGGAGAAGAAATCGTCGTACAAGTAATCAAGGATGGCAAAGAATTTGGACAAGGTGTCGCTTATTTAGATGATGGGACGATGATTGTAGTAGAAGGCGGCAGAGAGTATATTGGGCTGACGATGGAAGTGTTAGTTACTAGTGTACTACAAACCTCCGCAGGACGAATGATATTTGCTAAGCCGAAATTGTTGGAAAAAGCACTGTAACCATTGTACAATATATAGTAACGTATTGAATTACAGTGTGAGGCGGTAGAGATATAGTGGTTGTAACGAATCAGTTTGGCGCAGTTATTGTAGCAGCAGGTCGCGGAACACGTATGGGGACGAAAGAAAGCAAACAATATTTGACCCTTGCCGGTCAACCGATTATTATACATACGTTGCAAACATTCGCTAAACTTGCGTTTATAAGTGAAATGGTTGTTGTTGTAGGAGAGCATGATGTAGCTAGACTACAGCAGATGGTAAGCGACTACCAGATAGATAAAGTTACAGCTGTTATCGCTGGTGGCACAGAGCGACAGCATTCCGTATGGCAGGGAATACAACATATGAAGTCGGAGTGGATACTTGTCCATGATGGAGTAAGACCGCTGGTCACTCCAGAGGCTATCGCTACATGTTGCGCTGCTGCGGAGCAAAATGATGGTGCTGCTGTTCTAGCGGTACCAGTGAAAGATACGATTAAACAAGTGAATGAGCAAGGTGTTATTATAGCGACTCCGGATAGAAAAAGCTTGTGGGCGATCCAAACGCCACAGGCTTTTCAGCGTACTATTTTGTATGCTGCGCATGAGCAAGCACAAAAGGAGCAATTCGTTGGTACCGATGATGCGATGATCGTCGAGCGAATGGGCACGAAAGTGGTGGTAGCAGAAGGGGAATATACGAATATTAAAATTACAACTCCTGATGATTTGCCATTCGCTGAATTGTTATTACAAACGAGACAACAGAGACAAGAAGGAGAGAAATTAGTATGATACGAGTGGGAACTGGTTTCGATGTTCACCAATTAGTAGAGGGTAGACCATGCATTATTGGTGGCGTCACTATTCCGTATGAAAAAGGATTAGTCGGACATTCCGATGCAGATGTATTACTACATGCCGTAACCGATGCTGTGCTGGGAGCAGTTGGATTAGGCGATATCGGCACTCATTTTCCGGATACAGATGAAGCGTATAAAGATGCGGATAGTTTAAAATTGCTAGAAGATGTTTGGAAACTAATTAAAGAACAAGGCTATCGATTAGGTAATATCGATTGTACAATTATGGCGCAACGTCCAAAAATGTTGCCATATATACCAGAAATGCGTACTATTATTGCTAAAGCATTGGATGCGGACATAACGCAAGTGAATGTGAAAGCAACGACGACAGAACAGTTAGGGTTTGTTGGTAGAGGAGAAGGAATCGCTGCACAAACCGTAGTATGTTTAATACGCCAGGAGGGGTAAGACGACAATGACAGATCAAATTAGAGTACGTTATGCACCATCACCAACAGGACATCTGCATATCGGGAATGCAAGAACGGCATTATTCAATTATTTATTTGCACGTAGTCAAGGCGGTAAATTTATTATTCGGATAGAAGATACCGATGTGAAACGGAATGTTGCTGGCGGAGAAGAAAATCAGCTGCACTATTTGCGTTGGTTAGGAATAGATTGGGATGAGAGTGTTGATGTTGGTGGAGATTACGGTCCATATCGACAAACAGAGCGACTAGAACTTTATATGAAATACGCAGAGCAGTTAATGGATGCTGGTTTAGCGTATCGTTGCTATTGTACAGAAGAAGAATTGGAAGCAGAGCGGGAAGAGCAGAAAGCTCGTGGCGAAACACCACGTTATTCTGGGAAGCACCGTGATCTGACTTTGATGCAGCAAGCGGCTTTTGAAGCGGAAGGACGGGTAGCAAGTATTCGTTTTCGAGTACCAGAAAACCGTAATTATACTTTTGATGATTTGGTTAAAGGGACGATCAGCTTCGATACGACCGAAATGGGCGACTTTGTCATTATTAAAAAAGATGGCATTGCAACGTACAACTTTGCTGTTGTGATTGATGATCAATTGATGAAAATTAGTCATGTATTACGGGGGGAAGATCATATCTCCAATACACCAAGGCAATTAATGATTTATGAAGCATTAGATTTTCCAGCGCCAATATTTGGGCATATGACCTTAATTGTTAACGAAAGTCGTAAAAAGCTAAGTAAACGCGATGAGTCGATTATTCAGTTTATTGGGCAGTATGACGATCTTGGATATTTGCCAGAGGCGATGTTTAACTTTATAACACTGTTAGGCTGGTCGCCGGAAGGTGAGCGAGAATTGTACTCGCGTGAAGAGCTTATCGAAATATTTAAAGCAGAACGATTGGCTAAAAGCCCAGCATTGTTTGATATGAATAAGTTAAGCTGGATTAATGGTGAATATATTAAGCAAGCAGCAGTAGAGCAAGTAGTGGCACTTTGTTTGCCGCATTTGCAACGAGCCAATTTGGTAAATGAGCAATTGGAAGAAACGAAGCAACAATGGGTGCGAGCGCTTGTAGCGCTGTATCAGGATCGTCTGCGTTATGGTGCGGAAATTGTATCGCTTACAGCGACCTTTTTTGAGCAAGCGGTAATCGATGAAGAAGAAGCGCAAGCAGTATTGGCAGAAGAACAAGTACCTGTCGTACTTCAAGCGTTGTTGGCACAAATGGGGGACTGTACAGAAGAACAGTTTTCTGCTGATAAGGTGAAAGAGATGATTAAAGCGGTGCAGAAGGAAACGGGATGTAAAGGGAAACAACTATTTATGCCGATTCGTGCTGCGCTGACTGGTCAAACGCATGGTCCAGATTTGAACCAATCCATTTGGCTTTTGGGTAAAGAAAAAGTAACGACACGGTTAACGGCTAGATTAGACTTGTTAACAGTGTAACTATTCGCTATACTAGGGCTAAAATAAGGCTAAAAAGAGCTATCATTTAAAAATAAGAGCGATGATCAGGAAAAGTATGTTTTGGCTAGATGCTCAGAGAAGGTAATCATGTTTCTAACGATATCTGTTATGAAGCGGCTGGAAGTTACCTCATCTGCCAGAACGGAAAATGCACCTGTGAGCATTGTTCCGAACTGTTAATCGTGCGCAATCGATGGATGGATGTGGCGCAGTGATATTAGCACAGTAGGCAGCAACGTAACTCTGCGTTAAAGAGATGGAGATGATTGTCAGCACTAGTGTCCGTTAAAGCGTCATACGTTGTAATGCGGCACGATGTACTGCACACTCAAGCAGAGTGGAACCGCGTAATATATATGCCTCTGTAGCAATTGTTGCTACAGAGGCATTATTTTGTTTTTTTTGATGTACGAGAGTGAAAAAAAGCTGTGCTTAAGTGGAGGCGAGGGGGTCAATCGTTTGTTTCGTCAATTGCGATCAGATATTGCTGTTATTTTTGAGAATGATCCAGCTGCTAGAAGCAAGCTGGAAGTCATTTTATCGTATTCTGGATTACATGCTATTTGGGGACATCGAGTAGCGCATAAACTATATAAAAAGAAATGGTTTATACTGGCGCGTTTTGTATCACAGTTTAGTCGATTTATGACAGGTATTGAAATTCATCCAGGAGCAACGATCGGTCAGCGGTTATTTATCGATCATGGGATGGGTGTCGTTATTGGAGAAACTTGTGAAATTGGCGATGATGTTATTATTTATCAAGGAGTTACGCTTGGCGGTACAGGAAAAGAAAAAGGAAAGCGACATCCGACGATTGGTAATCGTGTCGTTATCGGATGTGGAGCGAAAGTACTCGGATCATTTCGTGTTGGAGATCATTCCAATGTTGGATCGAACGCTGTCGTGTTACGTGAAGTGCCAGATAACTCTACTGTAGTAGGCAATCCGGGTCGAGTGGTGAAACGGAATGGCGAGCGAGTGGATCGATTAGATCATACGAAACTACCCGATCCGGTTATAGAATTATGCCGTAGTATGCAGGATGATATTGCTAAATTGCAGGAAGAATTGGATCGATTGCGCCATGATCAATCAAGTTTTGTAGAGCAAAGGAAGCAAAATGATGTAGATCCATCAAGTGAAGGAGCTATAGTGATGGGATCGCAAAAGGAGAATGAGAAATGAGTATCAGTATTTATAATACGATGACGCGTCAGAAAGAATTGTTTCAGCCGCTGGAAGCAGGAAAAGTAAAGATGTACGTATGTGGTCCAACCGTTTATGATTATATTCATATTGGTAATGCCCGTCCAGCTATCTTTTTTGATGTGGTGAGAAGATATTTAGAATATGCGGGATATGACGTTAACTACATTACTAACTTTACCGATATTGATGATCGGCTTATTCAAAAAGCAGAGCAATTGGGAACGACAGTACCAGAAGTTGCAGAGCGATTCATTGCTGCTTTTCATGATGATGTACAGGCGCTTGGTGTGAAGGAGTCAACAAAGTATCCACGAGTGACGGAGCATGTCGCAGAAATAATTACGTTTATTACTGGTTTGATTGATAAAGGGCATGCTTATGAAAGCGAAGGCGATGTATACTTTAATACGTCTACATTTGCTGACTATGGTAAATTATCGCATCAAAAATTGGATGAGTTACAATTCGGTATTCGAATCGAAACGGATGAACGTAAACATTCGGAGCAAGACTTTGTACTGTGGAAAACGGCGAAGCCGGGTGAAATGTTCTGGGACAGCCCTTGGGGACAAGGAAGACCGGGTTGGCATATTGAATGCTCGGCAATGGCTCGCACATATTTGGGTGATACACTCGATA
The DNA here is from genome assembly GCF_042684845.1 of Paenibacillus yanchengensis. NCBI lineage: Bacteria > Bacillati > Bacillota > Bacilli > Caryophanales > Paenibacillaceae > Paenibacillus > Paenibacillus yanchengensis. Next base: position 17,150 of record NZ_JBHUMH010000003.1, read on the forward strand.
TTCACGGTGGTGGTAGTGACCTGCAGTTTCCGCATCATGAGTGTGAAGTAGCACAGTCAGAAGCGTTGACTGGTCAACCGTTTGCGAACTATTGGATGCATAATGGGTATATAAATATTGATAATGTAAAAATGTCCAAATCGCTAGGAAATGGTATATCAGTACACGAGCTTGTCAAACAAATTGAGCCGCGAGCGATTCGCTATTTTATGCTGGCTACCCACTATCGTAGCCCGCTTAATTTTAGTACAGATACGATTAAACAAGCTGAAAATAGTGTGGAGCGTATCGACAATTGCATTAATAATTTGCGCCATCAGCTTAGTAGTAATGAATTGGAAAGTGGAGCAGAGCAAGGAGCGGGGATCGAACAGTTACAAGTACGGGTAGCGCGAATTGTTCAAACATTTGAAGCGAAAATGAATGATGATTTTAATACTTCAGATGCGATAACAGCATTGTTTGAATTAGTGCTGGAAGCGAATCAGTATATGAATAATTCGAAGGAGCTAGCAACAAAAGCCGGGTTACAATTGTTGTTGGATCAGTTTGAGCGTATAGATGCTACACTAGGGCTACTACCAGCAGTACAAGAGGTTGAGCTATTGGATGCGGATATTGAGCAGTTGATTGCAGAACGGGTAGAAGCACGTCAAGCGAAAAATTGGGCTAGAGCAGATGAAATTCGTGATCTCCTACAAGCTCGTCAAATATTACTGGAAGATACACCACAAGGCATGAAATGGCGTCGTAAATAACAGCAAGAGATATGTAATTTAAGTGGAAAGGGGCGAAGCGTTAGTGCCAGAGTGGAGTGGAGGAGTAGGTTATCAACCTAATAAATCGCCTGAACAGACGAATCCAGTAGTACTTGCCTACATCGGTGATGCCGTGTATGAGATGCTCATTAGGCAATATTTAATTTCATTACCGAATCAAAAGCCACATCATCTGCATAAACAGGCTACAAAGTTTGTTTCTGCTGCTGCTCAACGCCAAATATTGGAGCAGTGGCAGCCTCATTTGAGTGAGGAAGAAAAAGATGTTGTACGAAGAGGGCGAAATACGAAATCTGGAGCGCCACCGAAAAATGCAGATGTTGCCGATTATAGACAAGCTACTGCATTGGAATGTTTGGTCGGTTATTTGTATTATAAAAATCAAATGGAACGAATTATGGAATTGTTAGCGATAGTATTACCGCATGAAGAAAATAAGTTAGAGACGTAAATAATAAGTTAAAACAAAATATAGAACGGAGGTTGTTTATGTTAGGGGAAACAACGGAGGAGAATTATATTGCTGGGAAGCATCCAGTGCTAGAAGCATTGCGATCAGAAAGAGAAATTAATAAAATATGGATGGTTGAAGGCGGCAAAAAGAATATAGTAGGACCGATCATGGCAGAGGCGAAACAACAAGGGATTATTGTGCAATATGTCGATCGACGCAAGTTAGATGCAATGGTTCCTGGTGTTGTCCATCAAGGAGTTGTAGCGCAGGCTGCTGCGATCGCTTATGTAGAGGTAGAACAGTTGCTTGAGCGGGCAGAAGAACGGGGAGAGCAACCGTTTCTGCTTATATTGGACGAGCTGGAAGATCCGCACAATCTTGGTTCGATACTTCGAACGGCGGAATGTATGGGAGTTCACGGTGTTGTTATACCTAAGCGCCGCTCCGCTAGTTTAACAGCGACTGTATTGAAAATATCAGCGGGAGCCGCAGAATATGTACCGGTAGCACGGGTTACTAATTTGGTAGCTACGATTGAAAAGTTGAAGGAAAAAGGTGTTTGGGTAGGTGGGGCAGACGCTGGAAGCGGTCAGTCTGTTCATAATACTGATTTTTCCATACCGCTAGCACTAGTTATTGGTAATGAAAGTAAAGGATTAGGCAGATTAGTAAAAGAAAAATGCGATTTTATTGTAAACTTGCCACTACGCGGGCAGCTAAATTCATTAAATGCGTCTGTAGCCGCTGGAATATTAATGTATGAAGTTGTAAGACAACGACGAGTTTAATAGCAATGAAACGTCGAGCAGATATACTGTTAGTGGATGGCTATAACATAATAGGTGCTTGGCCGGAGCTTAATCAGTTAAAAGAACATCATCAACTGGAAGATGCGCGTGATCGTTTGCTAGATATGTTAGCTGATTATCAAGGATACACCGGAATGGAAGTATACGTCATATTTGATGCACATCAAGTTCCAGGTCGAGGAGCTACCTACAAACAGCATAAACTGACGGTTATGTTTACAAAAGAAAAAGAAACAGCGGACGAATGTATCGAACGACTATGTCATGAATTATATTCTCGACGTTATAATATTTATGTAGCTACATCTGATCTTGTCGAGCAGCACGTTGCGTTTGGACAAGGAGCATTGCGATTATCAGCGCGCGAATTGTTGAATGAAGTAGGGCATTGTCGTGCAATGATTCGAAAAAAGGTCAAAGAGGACATTCATAGCAACAAAAGAAACACTGTAGATGAAATAATTCATGTGGATGTGTGGAGTAAATTGGAGCAAATGCGCCGAGGGGAAAAATAACAAATAAGCGGAAATGCAGAGGAAAACAGGATTATTGTAACAAAATGACAGGATTTCTATTAAATCGTCTGAATTCGCTGCAAATCGGTTGACGTTATAACGTCTCATCATGTATACTGACTCTATATTTCAAGGGTATAAGTATAATGGTGTACGCCTTGCAGGCCGGAGGGATAGTTAGTGAGTATCGACCTCAGAGAATGGAGTACGCTCGATTACGATTGCAGTTCAGACGAGGAAGTTGTGGAAGCATTCCGACAAGGCGATAGCTTGGCTTTAGAGTTTTTGATCAATAAATACAAGAGCTTTGTAAGAGCAAAAGCCAGATCTTATTTTCTTATTGGCGCTGATCGAGAAGATATAGTGCAAGAAGGCATGATCGGACTTTATAAGGCGATACGAGATTTCCGTGGAGACAAGCTAGCTAGCTTTAAAGCATTTGCGGAATTATGTATTACAAGGCAAATTATTACTGCGATCAAAACAGCTACCCGGCAAAAACATATTCCTCTTAATTCTTACATCTCGCTAGATAAACCTATTTATGATGAAGATTCCGATCGAACATTACTAGATGTTATTGGTGGTAATAGAGTTTCTGATCCGGAAGAGTTGATCATTAGTCAAGAAGAATTCAGCGGGCTAGAGTACAAGATGTCTGAAATTTTAAGTGATCTAGAGCGCAGAGTGCTCATGCTGTATTTGGACGGCCGATCCTATCAAGAAATTGCTGTTGATCTGGACAGGCACGTCAAATCGATTGATAATGCACTTCAGAGAGTAAAGCGTAAGTTGGAACGTTATTTGGAACTTAGAGATTTGGGTGGCAAGGTATGAGGATGGGCTGTCTTCAAGATCTGACTGGTTCGGGCATTGAAGACAGCCCGTTAGTTATGTAATCCATTGTATTTGTCTATAATGGAAGTAGAAAAAGAAGTTAGTGAACGAAGTAAGCAATGAGGGGAAACAATCGATACAATCGTCGTATTGACAACATAGTTGCCAATGTGATAAATTGTTTAGGTAGGCCTTGGAATAAGGTTTTTTTTCGTTGTGGAAATCGTTTGGAAATTGGAATCAATGAACATTCACATATATAGCTTCATGATTCGTATTTTTGAGCAGTTCGGGAGGTGTAATTCAATGCGGGTTATTATCACGTTGGCATGCACAAACTGCAAACAGAGAAACTATGCAAGCACCAAGAACAAGCGCAATCACCCCGACCGCATCGAGTTGAAGAAGTTTTGCAAGTTTTGTAACTCGCAGACTCCTCATCGCGAGACGAGATAGTCAAATATGGAGGTGTGACCGTGGCATTTCTAGCTAGGGTAAAGCAAGGTTTCAGTTCAATGTTCAAGTTTTTTGCCGATAGTTGGGCGGAACTAAAGAAAGTTCGCTGGCCAAATCGTAAAGAAATGACAAGCTACACAATCGTTGTATTGGTTACTGTAGCGCTTATTACTGTTTATTTCTGGGTGGTTGACATCGGAATCACTTCTCTGATTGAACTTATTGTTTAAGAAGGGAATTAAGGTGGATTGATGATGGAAAAAAGATGGTATGTCGTGCATACTTACTCCGGATATGAGAACAAAGTCAAAGCCAATTTGGAACGTCGAGTGGAATCGATGTCGATGGAAGATAAAATTTTCCGGGTACTGGTTCCTATGGAAGAAGAAATTGTGGAGAAGGACGGTAAGAAAAAAACTGTTCAACGCAAAGTCTATCCTGGGTATGTACTAGTCGAGATGGTTCAAACGGATGATTCTTGGTATGTTGTTCGTAATACACCGGGCGTTACTGGATTCGTAGGTTCGACGGGGTCAGGTTCGAAGCCAACGCCACTATTGCCTGAAGAAGTGGATCAAATATTGAAACACATGGGCATGGAAGAGCCAAAACCAAAGATCGAATTTGAATTGAAAGAAGCAGTGCGTGTAAAAGTAGGACCTTTCACAGATTTTGTTGGTACGGTGGAAGAAATTTTGCTAGACAAAGCGAAGCTTAAGGTTCACGTAAACATGTTTGGCAGGGAAACACCGCTTGAGCTTGACTATACTCAAGTGGAAAAGGTGTAGCAATGTATGAAGCGTTTGTAGCTGATGCATCGATATTAGAGCAAGGAGGTGTCAGTCATGGCTAAAAAAGTTATTAAACTGGTTAAACTACAAGTACCGGCAGGTAAAGCTAATCCGGCTCCTCCTATTGGTCCGGCACTTGGTCAAGCAGGCGTTAACATTATGGCTTTCTGTAAGGAATTTAACGCTCGTACGGCTGATCAAGCAGGTTTGATCATTCCAGTTGTAATTTCTGTATTCGAGGATCGTTCCTTTACTTTCGAAACTAAAACTCCGCCAGCGGCAGTGTTGCTACGTGTAGCAGCAGGTATCGATAAAGGTTCAGGCGAGCCTAACAAGAAAAAAGTTGCAAGTGTAAGCCGAGCGAAAGTTCGCGAAATTGCAGAAACAAAAATGCCCGATTTGAACGCAGCTAATGTAGAATCGGCGATGCGTATGGTTGAAGGTACAGCTAGAAGTATCGGAATTACGATTACAGACTAATGTACTTGTAAGTGATGATTTATGATCGAAGTCCGAGCTATAGTAGCTCGTCGCTATGCAAGACTGTTGTTGTCTTGTGTGGGAGGATGATCCTAATAGAGGATTTCCGATATAACCACGGAGGAGGATATAAAATGGCAAAACGCGGTAAAAAGTATGTTGAAGCGGCTAAGCTGATCGATAGAGAAGCTGCATATGCGCCGGCTCAAGCAATTGAGATCGTTAAGAAAACGGCTACTGCTAAGTTCGATGAGTCTATTGAAATGGCTGTTCGTCTAGGAGTAGATCCACGTAAGCAAGATCAAGCTGTTCGTGGGGTAGTAGTACTTCCTCATGGTACTGGTAAAAGCCAAAAAGTACTTGTATTCGCAAAAGGCGAAAAAGTAAAAGAGGCTGAAGCTGCTGGTGCTGACTATGTTGGCGATGCAGATATGATTAATAAAATTCAACAAGGCTGGTTCGATTTTGATGTCTGTGTGGCTACACCAGATATGATGGCTGAAGTTGGTAAGCTTGGACGTATTCTTGGTGGTAAAGGCTTGATGCCAAACCCTAAAGCTGGTACAGTTACATTTGATGTAGCTAAAGCTGTTCAAGAAATCAAAGCTGGTAAAATCGAGTACCGTCTAGACAAAGCAGGTCAAATCCATGCGCCAATCGGAAAAGCTTCATTCGATGCTGATAAGTTAGTTGATAACCTTAATGCATTGATCGAAGCACTAAACCGTGCGAAACCAGCTGCGGCAAAAGGGATTTACTTGAAAAATGTATCTGTTTCATCTACAATGGGTCCTGGCGTACGTGTTGACGCTTCAGAATTACGTTAATTATCGGTTAACTCCGATAAGAGAAACAGAGATGACTATTGAATATGCATACCGTAGACAGTAGGTGCTGCGAAGCTTAATTTCCTACCGAGGTGTTATGATATACGTTTATAGATGAAACATGTCTGTTGGACATGTGCACCGATAACGAATCATGGCCTTCGCGTTTGTCTGCGAAGGCCATTTTCATGCATCGAGGCGTGGGGAACTACGCAAGAAGAACGGGATGTACGAATAATATAGGAGGTGTACAGTTTGGCTAACGCGAAAATCATTCAACAAAAAGAAGCTGCAGTAGCTGAAATTTCTTCAAAATTGTCGCAAAGCTCTACTACTGTAGTTGCTGACTACCGTGGTTTGAACGTAGCGCAAGTTACAGAACTACGTAAGCAACTGCGCGAAGCAGGCGTTGAGTTTCAAGTATTGAAAAACTCATTAGTACGCCGCGCAACTGAAGGTGCAGGGTTGTCGGATCTGAACGAAGTATTGACAGGTCCAACAGCAATCGCATTCAGTGGCGAAGATGCAATCGCTCCGGCGAAAATTTTGAACGACTTTGCTAAAAAGAACGAAGCTTTGAAACTTAAAGGTGGCGTTGTTGAAGGTAAAGTTGTAGATGTATCTCAAATTAAGGCGCTTGCTGAGCTTCCTTCACGCGAAGGTTTGCTTTCTATGTTGCTTAGCGTATTGCAAGCTCCAATGCGTAACTTTGCACTTGCAGTTAAAGCGGTTGGAGAAAAGCAAGAAGCAGAAGCACAAGCGTAATAGAATAGCAGCGTAAGCTTGCTATTTATGTAGAGTAATAGATAAAGATCGACATTGTGCGATCTTAATAAAAAAATAAAACCATTTTCGGAGGTATAATCATGTCTAATGAGCAAATTCTAGAAGCGATCAAAGGTATGACTGTTCTTGAACTAAACGATCTAGTTAAAGCAATTGAAGATGAATTCGGTGTTACTGCAGCAGCTCCAGTAGCTGTTATGGGTGGTGCTGGTGCTGGCGAAGCTGAAGCAGCACAAACTGAGTTTGACGTTATTTTGAATAGCCCAGGCGGTTCAAAAATCAACGTAATTAAAATCGTTCGCGAAATTACAGGTCTTGGCTTGAAAGAAGCTAAAGAACTTGTTGACGCAGCTCCAAAAGCAATCAAAGAAAAAGTTAGCCAAGAAGAAGCAGACACTGTTAAAGCTAAGCTTGAAGAAGCTGGCGCTGTAGTAGAAGTAAAGTAATTTAATAAAACAAGCTATACAATAGCTACTACCCCTTGATACTGTTGTTTCAAGGGGTTTATATTTTTTTATAGGAAATAATAAGTATAGCATTACATAGCAATGGTTCATGGCAGGGAGTGGATATATATGAAGGATCGAATGAATGGCCACTATTATACAGAACAACCGCAAGTAGCTCATCAGCGTCAAGAGTATAGTACAGTTTTGCGTGGCGAGAAATTTCGTTTTAAAACAGACAGTGGTGTGTTTTCTAAAACGAATGTCGATTATGGTAGCCGTGTTCTTATTGAAGCGGTGCAATTAACTTCTACTGATCAAGTGTTAGATGTTGGTTGCGGTTATGGTCCTATTGGATTATCGCTATCTAAACTAGTTAAAGACGGTCAAGTAACGATGGTAGATATTAACGAACGGGCGATAGAACTAGCAAGGCAGAATGCAAAGTTGAACAATATCGATAATGTTACTATTTTACAAAGTGATTTGTACACCTCATTGGTTAGTCAACTAGCGAGCTTTGATGTAATCGTGACCAATCCTCCGATTCGAGCTGGTAAAGAAGTCGTTCATCGTATATTTGAAGAAGGTGAGCGATGGTTAAAGCCAGGAGGAAGCATGTGGGTTGTTATTCAAAAGAAACAAGGTGCTCCATCTGCTGAGCGTAAGTTACTAGAGTTGTATGAACGAGTGGAAGAAGTAACGAAAGATAAAGGCTATCGTGTATTCCGCGCATACAAAGCGCTACACTAGTATTTAGTCACTAAAAATGTCTGCTAATAGATTGGTTTTGCAAATAACGAAAAAATATCATGAATATATGAAAAAAACATTGACTTGACTTTTTGAATATGTTAACATTATAAAATGTCAGCATAAAATAGGGTAATAATGCTTTAGTGCACTAAAATGTCAAGAAGAAATTTTGCTATGCAAAACTATGGAATTTGGCGTTTATGTCTATTGCATTCTATTTATGGGTAAAATTATTGGATATGAATACCATCGTATTTGCTTGATGAATGGGAACTTATGAAATATGCTCTTTTTTCGAATTGTTCGATAAGGGCTTTTCTTTATTTATCATTATAGGCGACTGTCACGTGTCGTCAAGTCCTATTCGCAAATTGATGCTGTTATACAGACATGAGGGGTGAGGTTAAGTTGGCAGAACAACTTGTTCAGTATGGTCGGCGCACACGTCGTAGTTACTCTCGGATTAAAGAGGTGCTGGATGTTCCGAACTTGATTGAAATCCAGCAAAAATCGTACGAGAAGTTTCTTGAACATGACCTGTTGGAATTGTTTCATGATATTTCTCCGATTTCGGACTTTACAGGCAATCTGTCGCTTGAGTTTATTGATTACAGTTTGGGTGAGCCGAAGTACTCGGTTGATGAATCCAAAGAACGCGATGTAACTTACGCGGCTCCATTGCGTGTTAAAGTGCGTTTGATCAATAAAGAGACTGGCGAAGTTAAGGAACAAGAGGTGTTCATGGGCGATTTTCCGCTTATGACTGAGACCGGTACTTTTATTATTAACGGAGCTGAGCGTGTTATTGTTAGTCAATTGGTTCGCTCCCCGAGTGTGTACTTCAGTTCCAAGTTAGATAAAAATGCCAAACGAGCGTTTACTGCTACAGTAATTCCGAATCGTGGTGCTTGGTTGGAATTGGAAATGGATGCGAAAGACATTATTTATGTTCGTATCGATCGTACACGTAAAATTCCAGTGACGGTGCTGTTGCGCGCTATAGGATTTGGTACCAATGCAGAAATTATAGAATTGCTGGGTGATGACGAGTACATTCGCAATACACTCGACAAAGATACTACCGATTCTACGGAAAAAGCGTTGATTGAAATTTATGAACGTCTTCGTCCGGGTGAGCCTCCGACATTAGATAATGCGAAGAGCTTACTAATCGCTCGTTTCTTTGATCCAAAGCGCTATGATTTGGCGAACGTAGGGCGTTATAAGATTAATAAGAAGCTACACATTAAAAATAGATTATTCAACCAACAGTTGGCAGAAACGTTGGTAGATCCTTCTACTGGCGAAATTATTGCCGAGAGCGGACAGATGATTGATCGCCGTTTGTTGGATGAAATTTTAGAAAAGCTGGAGACAAATGTAGGATTCAAGACGTATCAAGTAGCTAATGGCATACTAGATGCGGATAGCATTCCAATGCAAGAAATTAGCGTATTTTCTCCACATGATGAAAGTAAAATCATTAAACTAATCTCTAATGGGATTATCGATAAAACGGTGAAGCATATTACTCCTGCTGATATTATTGCCTCAATTAATTATTTTATTAATTTGTTGCATGGTGTTGGTAGTACGGATGATATTGATCACCTGGGTAACCGTCGTTTACGTTCGGTTGGTGAGTTGTTGCAAAATCAATTCCGTATTGGTCTTTCTAGAATGGAACGTGTCGTACGCGAGAGAATGTCCATTCAAGATGCTAATGCGATAACGCCTCAAGCGTTAATTAATATTAGACCAGTAATAGCTTCGGTCAAAGAGTTCTTTGGTTCTTCTCAGTTGTCACAGTTTATGGACCAGACGAATCCATTGGCAGAACTTACGCACAAACGCCGTCTATCTGCACTAGGACCTGGTGGTCTTACGCGGGAACGTGCTGGTTTCGAAGTGCGTGACGTGCATAACTCTCACTACGGGAGAATGTGTCCAATCGAGACGCCGGAAGGTCCGAATATCGGTTTGATTAACTCGTTGTCATCCTATGCTCGAATTAACGAGTACGGATTTATCGAAGCGCCTTATCGCTGGGTAGATCCAAAAACGGGAGTTGTAACGGAACAAATCGCATATTTGACAGCTGACGAAGAAGATAACTACATTATTGCACAAGCAAATGCTCCGCTAAACGATGATAATACGTTTGCTGAGCCACAAACAATTGTGCGTTACAATAAGCAAGCAGATAACATTTTAACTATGCTTAGTAGCCGTGTGGATTATATGGACGTATCGCCAAAACAAGTTGTTTCGGTAGCTACAGCGTTAATTCCATTTTTGGAAAATGATGACTCTAACCGTGCGCTTATGGGATCGAACATGCAGCGACAAGCTGTTCCTTTGCTTGTGCCAGAAGCTCCGTTTGTTGGTACAGGGATGGAGCACAAAGCAGCAAAAGATTCTGGAGTATGTATCGTATCTAAATATGACGGTATTATCGAAAGATCATCCGCTAATGAGATATGGTTGCGTCGTACAGAAACGATCGATGGTAACATCGTGACAGGTGACTTGATCAAGCATAAATTGCATAAGTTTACTCGTTCTAACCAAGGAACTTGTATTAACCAACGCCCACTTGTTCGCAAAGGCGATAGAGTTAGTAAAGGTGAAATATTGGCAGATGGTCCTTCTACAGAAACAGGTGAATTAGCACTGGGACGTAACGTAGTCGTAGCATTTATGACATGGGAAGGTTACAACTACGAGGATGCTATATTGCTAAGTGAACGATTAGTGAAGGAAGATGTGTTTACTTCGATTCATATTGAAGAATACGAGTCGGAAGCACGTGATACGAAGCTTGGACCAGAAGAAATAACACGTGATATTCCAAACGTTGGTGAGGAAGCATTAAGAAATCTTGATGAGCGTGGTATTATTCGCATCGGTGCGGAAATTAGTGCAGGCGATATTCTTGTTGGGAAAGTAACACCAAAAGGAGTAACGGAATTAACAGCAGAAGAAAGATTGCTACACGCTATTTTCGGAGAAAAAGCTCGTGAAGTTCGAGATACATCTCTTAGAGTACCGCATGGTACAGACGGAATCGTAGTAGATGTTAAAGTATTTACACGCGAAAATGGCGATGAGTTGCCACCAGGTGTGAATCAGCTAGTACGTGCTTATATTGCTCAAAAACGTAAAATTTCCGAAGGCGATAAGATGGCTGGTCGTCACGGTAACAAAGGTGTTATCGCACGAGTAATGCCAGAAGAAGATATGCCATTTTTACCAGATGGTACCCCGGTACAAGTTGTACTTAACCCACTAGGAGTACCTTCACGGATGAACATTGGGCAAGCGCTCGAAGTGCATTTGGGTATGGCGTGTAAACATCTTGGTATTCATGCAGCTACACCAGTTTTTGACGGTGCGAGTGAAATTGATGTATTCGACACGATGGAAGAAGCTGGTATGAAGCGCGACGGGAAAACAGTCTTGTATGATGGTCGTACCGGTGAGCGATTCGACCGTGAAGTTACGGTTGGCGTTATGTATATGATTAAACTAGCGCATATGGTTGATGACAAAATCCATGCTCGTTCAACAGGACCTTACTCACTTGTTACGCAACAGCCACTTGGTGGTAAAGCGCAGTTCGGTGGACAACGTTTTGGAGAGATGGAAGTTTGGGCGCTTGAAGCATATGGAGCAGCTTATACGCTGCAAGAGATATTGACAGTGAAGTCTGATGACGTTGTTGGACGTGTCAAAACTTACGAATCTATCGTCAAAGGCGAAAACGTGCCAGAGCCTGGTGTTCCAGAATCATTTAAAGTATTGATCAAGGAGCTACAAAGTTTAGGTATGGACGTTAAGATTTTGTCGGCGGATGAAGAAGAGATCGAAATGCGAGAAATTGACGATGATGATGCAACAAGCGATAAGCTTAATTTAAATTTGGAAGGCGCAGAAGTCGGCGCTGAATAAATAGCGATACATGACGAAGGAGGGTTGCTCCTTGTTGGACGTTAATAACTTCGAGTATATGAAGATAGGTTTGGCATCGCCAGACAAAATTCGCTCGTGGTCCCGCGGAGAAGTCAAGAAGCCGGAGACAATCAATTACAGGACGCTTAAACCAGAAAAGGAAGGTCTTTTCTGCGAGAAAATTTTTGGACCTACTAAGGACTGGGAATGTCATTGCGGAAAGTACAAGCGTGTACGTTATAAGGGAGTAGTTTGCGACCGCTGTGGTGTTGAAGTAACACGTGCAAAAGTGCGTCGTGAGCGGATGGGGCATATCGAGCTTGCTGCCCCGGTTTCTCATATTTGGTATTTCAAAGGCATTCCGAGTAGGATGGGATTAGCGCTTGATATGTCACCACGTTCGTTGGAGGAAATTATTTATTTTGCCTCTTATGTGGTAACAGACCCAGGTGAAACTCCTCTTGAGAAAAAACAACTATTGTCGGAAAAAGAATATCGCAGTTATCGCGAAAAATACGGATACGGATTTCAAGCAGGTATGGGAGCAGAAGCGGTTAAAAAACTGTTGTTCGATATCGATATTGATAAAGAATTGAAACAGCTAAAAGAAGAATTGCTAACTGCCCAAGGTCAGCGTCGTAACCGTGCGATCAAGCGTTTGGAAGTTATGGAAGCATTCCGTCATTCTGGTAATGAGCCGGATTGGATGATCTTAGATGTTCTACCGGTTATTCCACCGGAACTTCGTCCAATGGTACAGCTAGATGGTGGTCGGTTTGCAACATCTGACTTGAACGATTTATATCGTCGAGTGATTAACCGTAACAACCGTCTGAAGCGTCTGCTTGATCTTGGCGCACCTGATATTATTGTACAGAACGAAAAACGTATGCTTCAAGAAGCAGTTGATGCATTGATCGATAACGGTCGTCGTGGACGTCCTGTTACAGGTCCGGGTAATCGTCCGCTGAAATCACTTAGCCATATGTTGAAGGGGAAACAAGGTCGTTTCCGCCAAAACTTGCTAGGTAAACGGGTAGATTATTCTGGTCGTTCCGTAATCGTAGTTGGTCCGAACTTGAAAATGTATCAGTGCGGATTGCCGAAAGAAATGGCGCTAGAGTTGTTTAAGCCGTTCGTAATGAAAGAGCTTGTCAACAAAGGTCTAGCTCATAATATAAAAAGTGCTAAACGTAAAGTAGAACGAGTAAGCCCAGAAGTATGGGATGTACTTGAAGAAGTAATTCGAGAGCATCCAGTATTGCTTAACCGTGCACCTACGTTGCATAGACTTGGTATTCAAGCATTTGAGCCGATACTTGTTGAAGGTCGTGCGATTAAACTGCATCCACTTGTTTGTACAGCTTACAACGCTGACTTTGATGGGGATCAGATGGCAGTTCACGTTCCTTTATCGGCAGAAGCTCAAGCGGAAGCACGCCTTCTAATGCTTGCATCTGGTAACATACTGAACCCGAAAGATGGTAAGCCAGTTGTTACACCATCACAGGATATGGTATTGGGTAGTTATTACTTGACGATGGATAACAACAAAGCTGAAGGTAGCGGATCTGTATTCTCTTCCGTGAATGAAGCAGTTTCTGCTTATCAGCGAGGTGCGGTATCATTGCATGCTCGTGTGTTTATTCCAGCGAGACAGTTGAATAAAAAACAGTTGACGGAAGAACAACTGGATTCCCTACTTGTTACGACAGTAGGTAAAATTATATTTAATGAAAACTTACCGGATGACTTCCCGTATCTTAACGAAGCTTCAAAAGGTAATCTATTGCAAGGTACACCGGATAAATATTTTGTAAAAGAAAAAGGTGCTGACCTTCGTAAATATGTGGAAGATGCTTATATTCCAGCGGCGATTGGTAAAGATTATTTAGCGCTTGTTATTGCGGAATGTTTCCGTATATATGATACGACATTGACAGCTGTCATATTGGACCGTATCAAAGAGCTAGGTTTTACGTATTCCACAAAAGCCGGTATTACTATTGGGGTAGCGGATGTTATCATTCCACCTGAAAAAACAGCTATCATGCAGGCTTCTGACGAAAAAGTAGAAACTGTAATGAAACAATATCGTCGTGGTTTAATTACTAACGATGAGCGTTACGACCGTATTATTGATATTTGGGGTACTTGTAAAGAAGAAGTTACTGAAATATTAATGAAGTCAATGGATCGCTATAACAACATTATGTTGATGGTTGATTCTAAAGCACGGGGTAACAAATCGCAGATTACACAGCTAGGCGGTATGCGTGGGCTGATGGCGAACCCATCTGGACGTATCATTGAATTACCGATTAAATCTAATTTCCGTGAAGGACTTACCGTTTTGGAATACTTTATTTCTACTCACGGTGCTCGTAAAGGTCTTGCGGATACGGCACTACGTACAGCTGACTCTGGTTACTTGACAAGACGTCTAGTTGACGTAGCACAAGATGTGATTGTTCGGGAAGATGATTGTGGTACGGACAAAGGCTTTATGGTAAGTAAAATCCAAGATGGTAAAGAAGTTATCGAGGATTTGTATGACCGTATTGAAGGTCGCTATGCATTTGAAACATTGCGTAATCCTGCAACAGGCGAAGTGATCGTTAACCGTTCTGAGTTAATCGATGCTACGAAAGCAGAAAAAATTGTAAGCTCAGGCATTGAAAAACTGCAAATTCGTTCCGTATTAAGTTGCCGTGCTCGTCACGGTGTATGTAAAATTTGTTATGGACGAAACTTGGCGACTGGTAAGCATGTAGAGATTGGTGAAGCAGTTGGTATTATTGCTGCTCAATCTATCGGTGAGCCGGGTACACAGTTAACGATGCGTACGTTCCATACCGGTGGGGTTGCTGGAGACGATATTACGCAAGGTTTGCCTCGTATTCAAGAGTTGTTCGAGGCGCGTAATCCGAAAGGGCAAGCGATTATCTCCGAATTGGATGGTACAATTAAAGAAATTCGTGAAACAAAAGATCGCCGCGAAATCGAAGTACAAGGTGAAGCGGAATCTAAAGTATATGCTGTCACATACGGTTCCCGTATTCGAGTGGCGGTAGGACAGCAGATTGAAGCTGGAGATGAATTGACAGACGGATCTATCGATCCAAAGGATATGTTGCGTATTAAAGGTATTCGCGGCGTGCAAAATTATATTTTGCAAGAAGTACAACGTGTTTACCGAAATCAAGGTGTTGAAATTAACGACAAGCATATTGAAGTTATGATCAAACAAATGTTGCGCAAAATCCGGATCGTTGATGCGGGCGGTACTACGCTATTGCCAGGTGCTTTTGTCGATATACACGAGTATGAAGCAGCTAACCATGAAGCGATCTTCTCAGATCGTGAACCGGCGGTTGCAAAACCTGTGTTGCTTGGTATTACTAAAGCATCTCTAGAAACTGATTCCTTCTTGTCAGCAGCATCGTTCCAAGAAACAACGAGAGTACTTACTGATGCAGCAATTAAAGGTAAAGTTGACCAATTGCTAGGACTGAAAGAAAACGTCATTATCGGTAAGTTGATCCCAGCTGGTACAGGGATGCATCGTTATCGCAACATCCGCTTTGCTGGAATGGAAGAAGAAGCAGAGAAAACTGTAGAGTCGGAAGAAGGAAAGATGTTAGCAGTCGAATAACATCATTTGGAAAATACGATAATACATGATATAGAAGTAGCACATCTTGAAGTCAACAGATTTTGAGATGTGCTACTTTTTTGTTTGTTGGCGATGCGACTATGCTGTAGAGGGATGGGTAGCTAATGCTAAGGAAGAATCGAGACTGTCTATTAATTGTGGGCAACTTGGAGTAAACCAATAAAACGATCACGGAAAGCTGTTGTGCCCAAATTGTTTTGGCGCAATGAATCAAGCCTCACGTTGTAAGGTGCTGCGGCTGCATTTGCTTACGAAGATTTTTCACGTTATATCACATATTTCAGCACTTTATTAAATGTAACGAAGATATTCTTTCTTATTCGCACAAACTGAACCTCAAAACAGCTATTTTCAAGCAAATAACGTGGAATATCTTCCTTAGGTTTTAAAATGGCCTGATTTCAGCAAATTAAAGCTATATTTCTTCGTTACACCTTGCAAAGTCCAACCATAGCTATATGCTATATCCCCTAACCTAGTATCATGAAACGACAAATAGTTAGAAATAAGCTATTTATTAACAGCTAATCGACAGCCTCCTGAGCGATCTTATTCAGATGTTTTGTGCTCATTTCCAGATACTAAGGGAACTGTACTCTTTTATTAGCTGGTATTACAACTGAATTACTATGGTTTGAGCGAAATAGTGTTATAAACTTTGTGTAGAGCCACAGTGTGGGAGATAGAGACTAGATTAACTATGCGGAATAATGGATATAAGGGAATATATGAGACTGTTAATTGTGACAAGCAATATAAAACAAAAAAATATAGGCAATTTACTTGACAGACGTTCTTACAAAATGATACTATATCTGAGTGTGCCTGAGATAAAGGTTTGAGTATTCGTTTGATTTAAAATGAACCGCCTGGATCTGTGGGCTTAAAATGGGGTTAAATGTTTTATTTATTATATAGAATAAAGCAAAATTAGAGGAAGGAGGTGGCAGAATGCCAACAATTAACCAATTAGTGCGTAAAGGCCGTCAAGCGAAAGTTGTTAAAACTAAGTCTCCGGCTTTGCATAGAGGATATAACGCTCTTACACGTGAAATAACTGAGATCAGATCACCGCAAAAACGTGGAGTTTGTACACGTGTAGGTACAATGACACCGAAAAAGCCAAACTCTGCTCTTCGTAAATACGCTCGTGTGCGTCTTACTAACCGTGTAGAGGTTACTGCTTATATTCCGGGTATTGGACACAACTTGCAAGAGCATAGTGTTGTACTTATTCGTGGAGGACGTGTGAAAGACCTTCCGGGGGTACGTTACCATATTGTTCGTGGAGCACTAGATACAGCAGGTGTGAACAACCGTAATCAAGCTCGTTCGAAATATGGAACGAAACGTCCTAAAGTTAAAAAGTAATAGGATGAGTAGGTAATTGTAATAGTAGAGTTGTAACTACAATTCTGCCAATTGAGAGGAAAGGGGGATTTTTCATGCCACGTAAAGGTCCTGTAACAAAACGTGATGTATTGCCAGATCCGGTTTACAATAGTAAATTGGTTACTCGTTTGATCAACCGTATTATGATCGACGGAAAAAGAGGCGTTGCACAAACGTTACTATATGATGCATTCAAGCTAGTTCAAGAGCGTACAAGCAAAGAGCCTATGGAAGTTTTTGAAGCAGCTTTGAAAAATATTATGCCAGTACTTGAAGTTAAAGCACGCCGTGTTGGTGGTTCTAACTATCAAGTGCCAATCGAAGTAAAACCTGAGCGCCGTACGGCACTTGGTCTTCGTTGGCTCGTTAATTACTCGCGTAATCGCGGTGAGAAAACGATGGAGGAGCGTCTAGCAGCAGAAATTATTGACGCATCTAACAACACTGGTGCTGCTGTTAAGAAACGTGAAGATACACACAAAATGGCGGAAGCTAACCGTGCATTTGCACATTACCGTTGGTAATCGTTATATAACAAGAATCGAAAGGAGACATAATTATGGCAAGAGAGTTCTCCTTGAAAAATACGCGTAATATCGGGATTATGGCGCATATTGACGCAGGTAAGACTACTACAACTGAACGGATTTTGTTCTTTACAGGTCGTACTCACAAAATTGGTGAGACACACGAAGGTTCTGCAACGATGGACTGGATGGAGCAAGAACAAGAGCGCGGTATTACTATTACATCCGCTGCTACTACCGCTCAATGGAATGGTCACCGCATCAATATTATCGACACCCCGGGACACGTTGACTTCACTGTTGAAGTTGAGCGTTCCCTACGCGTATTGGACGGGGCCGTTGGTGTTTTCAGTGCTAAAGAAGGTGTAGAACCGCAATCTGAAACCGTATGGCGTCAGGCGGATCGATATGGTGTTCCTCGTATTGCATACATTAACAAAATGGATATTATTGGAGCAGACTACTTAAATGTTATTAAAGACATGCGTGAGCGTCTACAAGCAAACGCAGTAGCTATCCAACTACCGATTGGTGCAGAATCTGACTTTATTGGTGTAATTGATATTATTGAGCGTGTTGCATACAAGTATGAAGATGATCTTGGGCGTGATCCTAAGAAAATCGAAATTCCAGCCGAATATTTGGAGCAAGTGGAAGAACTTCGTATGGACTTGGTAGAGAAAGTTGCTGAGTTGGATGAAGAACTTACTATGAAATATTTGGAAGGTGAAGAGATTACTGTTGCGGAAATTAAAGCAACATTACGCAAAGGCGTAATTGATGTTAAAATTTTCCCAGTAGTAGCTGGTTCATCTTATCGTAATAAAGGTGTTCAAATGGTATTGGATGCTGTTGTTGATTATTTACCTTCACCACTTGACGTACCTGCTATTACAGGTTTGCTTGAAAATGGTGAACAAGATACTCGTCCATCTTCTGATGAAGCACCGTTTTCTGCACTAGCATTTAAAATTATGACTGACCCTTATGTTGGCCGTTTGACATTCTTCCGCGTATATTCAGGTCTAATTAACTCTGGATCATACGTGCTAAATGCTACAAAAGGCAAGCGTGAGCGTATCGGACGTATATTGCAAATGCATGCAAACAGCCGTGAAGAAATTTCAATCGTTTATTCAGGCGATATCGCTGCTGCTGTTGGTCTTAAAGATACAACAACAGGGGATACACTTTGTGATGAGAAGCACCCTATCGTATTGGAATCGATGGACTTCCCAGATCCAGTTATCTCTGTAGCAATTGAACCAAAAACAAAAGCTGACCAAGATAGACTTGGTATTGCTATTTCTAAATTGTCTGAAGAAGACCCAACTTTCCGTGCACATACGGACGAAGAAACAAATCAAACGATTATTTCTGGTATGGGTGAGTTGCACTTGGAAGTACTGGTTGACCGTATGATGCGTGAATTCAAAGTAGAAACTAACGTGGGTAAACCACAGGTTGCTTACCGAGAAACATTCCGTACAGCTGCTAAGGTTGAAGGTAAGTTTGTACGTCAATCCGGTGGTAAAGGTCAATATGGCCATTGCTGGGTTGAGTATACGCCTCTTGAGCCAGGTACAGGCTTCGTATTCGAAAACAAGGTTGTTGGTGGATCTATTCCTCGTGAATATATCGCTCCTATCCAAGCTGGTATTGAAGAGTCTATGAAAAATGGTGTAATTGCTGGTTATCCGTTAGTAGACGTTAAAGCGACTGTCTTTGATGGTTCTTATCACGACGTTGACTCCTCGGAGATGGCATTTAAAATCGCCGGTTCTATGTCACTTAAAGCAGCTAAAGAAAAGTGTAACCCTGTATTGTTGGAGCCAATTATGAAAGTAGAGGTAACTGTTCCTGAAGAGTACATGGGTGATGTTATGGGTATCCTTAACTCACGTCGTGGACGTATTGAAGGAATGGATGCTCGTGGTGGAGCACAAATTATTCGGGCTAAGGTGCCTTTGTCTGAAATGTTTGGTTATTCTACTACGCTTCGTTCTGGAACACAAGGTCGTGGTGTATTCTCTATGGAGCTATCACACTATGAAGAAGTTCCTAAGTCGATTTCGGAAGAAATTATCGCTAAACATAAAGGCGAATAATACGACTTGCTGAACTGCTTGTCTACAGGTAAAATGATTTATAAATGGTCGTCATCTGATGTGGCTACACATTTAGATGTCGACCTAAAAATATAAAAACTAATGAAACTATTTTGAGGAGGTTCAAGTTCAATGGCTAAGTCTAAATTTGAACGTAATAAACCACACGTTAATATTGGTACAATCGGTCACGTTGACCACGGTAAAACTACATTGACAGCTGCAATCACTAAAGTTCTTTCTACTCGCTATGGCGGTGCTGCAATGGACTATGACCAAATTGATAAAGCTCCAGAAGAGCGCGAGCGCGGTATTACAATCTCAACTTCTCACGTTGAGTATGAAACACCTAATCGTCACTACGCTCACGTTGACTGCCCAGGTCACGCTGACTACGTTAAAAACATGATTACTGGTGCTGCACAAATGGACGGCGGTATTCTAGTTGTTTCCGCTGCTGATGGTCCGATGCCACAAACTCGTGAGCATATCTTGCTTTCACGTCAAGTTGGTGTTCCTTACATCGTAGTATTCTTGAACAAATGTGATATGGTTGAAGACGAAGAGCTTCTAGAGCTTGTTGAGATGGAAGTTCGTGACCTTCTTTCTGAATATGATTTCCCAGGCGATGATACTCCAATTATCCGTGGTTCTGCTCGTGAAGCATTGCAAGATCCTAACGGTTCTTGGGCTGACAAAGTTATTGAACTTTTTGAGCAAATCGATACGTACATCCCAACTCCAGAGCGTGATACTGAAAAACCTTTCTTGATGCCAGTTGAGGACGTGTTTACAATTACAGGCCGTGGTACTGTTGCTACAGGTCGTGTAGAGCGTGGTATTGTTAAAGTTGGTGACGAGATTGAAATCGTTGGTCTTGCTGAAGAAGCTCGTAAGTCTGTAGTTACAGGCGTTGAGATGTTCCGTAAATTGCTTGATTCTGCTCAAGCTGGTGACAACATTGGTGCACTACTTCGTGGTGTTGACCGTGCTGACATCGAGCGTGGACAAGTTTTGGCAAAACCAGGTTCAGTTAAGCAACATACTAACTTTACAGCTTCTGTATACGTTTTGTCTAAAGAAGAGGGTGGCCGTCACAAGCCTTTCTTTACAGGATACCGTCCACAGTTCTACTTCCGTACAACTGACGTTACAGGTATTGTAAATCTTCCAGAAGGTACTGAAATGGTTATGCCTGGCGATAACATTACTGTTACTGTTGAGCTAATCTCACCAATCGCTGTTGAAGAAGGTACTCGCTTCTCCATCCGTGAAGGTGGCCGTACTGTAGGCGCTGGAGCAGTTGCTTCTATCCAAAAATAATTGCAATTTTATTGCAATATTATAAGAGCTTCGCTTTTAAAAGCGAAGCTCTTTTTTTGTTACTACTTTGCTTGCCGATGAAAATGTTTTTACTTAAGATAATTTATAAACTGAGAAATATGACATATGAAGCCGCAAGACTTCGTAACGATTATTGGAAGTAATGGAGCTGGGAAGTCGACGCTAATGAATATTATTTCTGGTGTGATGAAGCCAGATACCGGTGAAGTGAAAATAGCTGGTCAGTTAATTAGCCATCTACCAGAATATAAACGTAGTCGCTAGATCGGAAGAGTTTTTCAAGATCCAACGGCTGGAACAGCACCGCAAATGACAATTGAAGAAAAATTAGCAATGGCTTATGCGAGAAGGGAACAGCGGGGCTTTGCATTAGGTGTTAATAATAAGAAACGGAAATTGTTCAGAGAAAATTTGTCTCGATTAGGGATTGGATTAGAAAACAGACTGAATGCTAAAGTTGGATTGTTGTCAGGTGGAGAAAGACAGGCATTGAGTTTATTAATGGCAACATTTACAAAACCACAAATATTGTTACTAGATGAACATACTGCTGCGCTTGACCCAGCCCGTGCTGAACTGATCACACAGTTAACAGAGTCGATTGTAAAAGAAATGAAACTAACGACTTTAATGGTTACCCACAATATGGAACAAGCGATTCGACTTGGGAATCGATTAATTATGATGGACAAAGGTAGAATTATTCTGGTAGTTAATGACGAAAATAAGCAACAGTTATCGATAGAGCAATTATTAGGTGAATTCCAAAAGATAAGTGGTAAGAAAATGAGTAATGATCGAGTAGTGCTTGGTTAATTCAATATAGATGCTGTTTATGAAACTTTTCTAGTGATATCAGTAGAATGATACCTATATGAAAAGTAGATAAATAGCATTTCTTCTATTCTATTGACGAGAATAGAGCAGTATGAAAAAAAGTTTAAAAAATACTTGCAATTGCCTACTCATTCCGATATAATATTGACTGTTGGTCTGACGTTGCGATGATGTGAGAGGTTGCCGACACACCCGGTCCCTTTGCCATGGGACTGTGAAGGGTTTTCTCACGGAGTATGTCCGATAAAAAATTGGGCGATAGAAGGAGGGATTTATATGGCAAAGCAAAAGATTCGTATTCGCTTGAAAGCATACGATCATAGAATTCTTGACCAATCTGCTGAAAAGATTGTAGAAACTGCAAAACGTTCGGGTGCAGGTGTATCTGGACCGATTCCGTTGCCAACGGAAAAGCAAATCATCACAATTCTACGTGCGGTACACAAGTACAAAGATTCTCGGGAACAATTCGAAATGCGTACTCATAAACGTTTGATCGATATTGTTAATCCGACGCCGCAAACTGTAGATGCATTGATGCGTCTAGATCTGCCATCCGGTGTAGATATCGAGATTAAACTGTAAGAGGTATTACAAGCAAGGACATATTAAATAGAAGCTAGAGAAGAAACGAGGTGTCAACATGAAAGGTATCTTAGGTAAAAAACTAGGCATGACGCAAGTATTTACTCCGGAAGGTAATGTTATTCCGGTAACAGTTATCGAAGCTGGTCCTAACGTAGTTCTTCAAAAGAAAGACGTAGAGTCAGACGGATATGAAGCTGTACAACTTGGTTATGCTGATAAAAAAGAGAGTAGATCGAATAAGCCTGAGCAAGGACATGCGAAAAAGGCAAATTCGACTCCTAAGCGCTACGTTCGTGAAATTCGTGGCGTAAACCTGGCTGACTACGAAGTTGGTCAAGTGGTAAAAGCTGATCTGTTTGAAACAGGCGAATTCGTTGACGTAACAGGGGTTTCAAAAGGTAAAGGATTTGCGGGTGTTATTAAACGTTGGGGTCAAAGTACTGGACCAAACAGTCACGGTTCGCGTTATCACCGTGGTCCTGGTTCAATGGGTTCGATCCAAGCTAATCGTGTTCCAAAAGGTAAGAAATTGCCAGGACATATGGGTAATGAAACGGTAACGATCCAAGGTCTTGAAGTTATTCGCGTAGACGCTGAGCGTAACGTGATTCTTGTAAAAGGTTCAATTCCTGGACCTAAGAACGGATTTGTAAGAGTAAAAGAAACAATTAAGAAATAATTTTTACGTAGAAAGGAGGAACAAACATGCCTAAAGTTACAGTTTATAATGTGAGCGGATCACAAGTAGGTGAAATCGAACTATCCGAAAGTATTTTCGGAATCGAGCCGAATTCTCACGTTATGCATAGCGCAGTATTGCTTCAACAAGCTGCTGAGCGTATGGGAACTCACAAAACTAAAGTGCGCTCCGAAGTGCGCGGCGGTGGTCGTAAACCTTGGAAGCAAAAAGGAACAGGACGTGCTCGTCAGGGAAGTACACGCTCGCCACAATGGGTTGGAGGCGGAGTAGTATTCGGACCGACACCACGTACGTACGGTTTTAAATTACCAAAGAAAGTTCGTCGTCTAGCAATCAAATCTGCTTTGTCATCAAAAGTGATAGCTGGTGAATTGATCGTTTTGGATCAACTTGCAATGGCAGCGCCGAAGACAAAGGAATTTGCAAGTATTCTTGCAAACTTGAAAGCAGATCGCAAAGCATTAGTTGTAACAGCTCAATACGAAGATAATGTGGCACTATCTGCCCGCAATATTCCAGGTGTTAAGTTTGTTGCTGCTGAAGGCATTAATGTTCGTGATGTATTGCTTTACGATAAGCTGATTATTACTAAAGAAGCAGTCGAAAAAGTACAGGAGGTGCTTGTGTAATGAAAAATCCTCGCGATCTTATCAAGCGCCCGGTTATTACGGAACGTACAAGTGATTATATGGCAGAAAAACGCTACGTATTCGAAGTAGCACTAAATGCTAACAAAACTGAAATCAAAAATGCTATCGAGCAAATTTTTGGTGTAAAAGTAACCGGCGTTAACACAATGCGTGTAACGGGTAAGTTAAAACGTTATGGTAAACATAGCGGATATAGACCAAATTGGAAAAAAGCAATCGTTCAATTGAGCGATGACAGCAAAGAATTAGAATTCTTTGAAACGTCTGTGTAGAAAAGGAGGGAAATTAAGTGTCGATCAAAAAGTACAAACCATCATCTCCTGCTCGTCGTAACATGTCAGTTTCTACATTTGAAGAAATTACGACTAGCACTCCAGAGAAATCGTTGCTTGCTCCACTTCATAAAAAAGCTGGACGCAACAACCAAGGTAAAATTACAGTACGTCATCAAGGTGGCGGACACAAACGTCAATATCGTATTATTGACTTCAAACGTAACAAAGATGGTATTCCAGGAAAAGTTGCATCTATTGAGTATGACCCGAACCGTACATCTAATATTGCATTGATTCATTATGTTGATGGAGCAAAAGCATATATTATCGCACCTAAAGGTCTTAAAGTTGGCAACATGATAGAATCTGGTCCGAATTCTGATATTCAGATCGGTAATGCATTGCCACTTATCAACATTCCTGTCGGTACAGTTATCCACAATATTGAACTTAAACCAGGTGCAGGTGGACAACTAGTTCGTTCTGCTGGTACAGAAGCTCAATTGCTTGGTAAAGAAGGAATGTACGTTTCTATTCGTCTTAGTTCAGGTGAAGTACGTCGTATATTGAACACTTGCCGTGCAACGATTGGTGCTGTAGGTAACGGTGACCATGAATTGATTAAAATTGGTAAAGCTGGTCGTAGTCGCTGGCTAGGTAAACGTCCATCTGTTCGTGGATCTGTTATGAACCCGAATGATCACCCACACGGTGGTGGTGAAGGACGCGCGCCAATCGGTCGTAAGTCTCCTGTTTCGCCTTGGGGCAAGCCGACTCTTGGTTACAAGACTCGTCAGAAAAAGAAAGCATCAAGCCAATATATCATTCGTAGACGCACGAAGTAATAAAAGCTTGAAAACAAGCGCGTAGATATGGTGATTTTCATGTCATACCTGCTGTTGTTTTCGTGAAGGGAGGAACACACATGGGCCGCAGTTTGAAAAAAGGGCCGTTTGTAGACGGGCATCTTTTTAAAAAAGTTGAGGTTTTGAACGAAGGTAACAAGAAAGTTGTTATCAAAACGTGGTCTCGTCGCTCAACGATATTCCCGCAATTTATCGGTCATACATTTGCTGTTTATGATGGACGCAAACATGTACCGGTATATGTGACAGAAGATATGGTCGGACACAAGCTTGGTGAATTTGCACCAACTCGTACGTATAAAGGTCATGCAGGCGACGACAAAAAGACGGGCAGACGTTAATTGCCCGATAACATTTTTTAAAGCGAGAGGAGGTTCCCTACATGTCAGAAGCTAAAGCGCATGCTATGTTTATTCGCATCGCTCCTCGTAAAGCACAGTTAGTAGCGGATTTGATCCGTGGTAAGCAAGTAGCTGAAGCAATCGCAATTTTGCGCCATACGCCTAAAGCAGCTTCTCCAATCTTGGAAAAATTGCTTAACTCGGCTATTGCTAACGCTGAGCATAATTACCAATTGGATGTTAATAAGCTCGTGGTTTCTCAAGCATATGTAAACCAAGGGCCAACTATGAAACGTTTCCGTCCGCGAGCTATGGGTCGCGCTAGCCGGATAAATAAAAGAACCAGCCACATCACCTTGGCGGTATCAGAAAAATAAGGAGGGATAACGCGTGGGTCAAAAGGTAAATCCAGTCGGTCTGCGTATCGGGATTAATCGTGATTGGGAATCCAGATGGTACGCTGATAAGGACTTCGGTGATCTTCTTCTAGAAGATGTTAAGATTCGTGAATACCTGTTTAAAAAGCTGAAAGATGCTGCTGTATCTCGTGTTGAAATTGAGCGTGCAGCTAATCGCGTGAACGTTACTGTTCATACAGCTAAACCAGGTATTGTTATTGGTAGAGGCGGTTCAGAAGTAGAAAATCTACGTAATGAACTTGGAAAAATTACAAATGGCAAGAGAGTACACATCAACATTACTGAAATTAAACAAATTGATATGGATGCAACTTTGGTAGCAGAAAGTATTGCTCAGCAACTAGAGCGCCGTGTGTCATTCCGTCGTGCGCTTAAACAAGCGATTCAACGTTCGATTCGTGCAGGAGCAAAAGGAATCAAAACTGCAGTTAGTGGTCGTCTGGGCGGTGCGGAAATGGCACGTACAGAAGGATATAGCGAAGGTTCCGTTCCATTGCATACACTACGTGCTGATATTGATTATGGTACAGCGGAAGCACACACTACATTCGGTCTTATCGGTGTAAAAGTGTGGATCTACCGTGGTGAAATCCTTTCAGCGAAGAAGAAAGCTCCCCAGGAAGGAGGCAATTAATCATGTTGGTACCTAAACGTGTAAAGCACCGTAAACAACAACGCGGTCATATGAAAGGTCGTGCCAAAGGCGGCACAACAGTAACGTTTGGTGAGTATGGATTGCAGGCTCTAGAGCCAGCATGGATTACTAACCGCCAAATTGAAGCGGCACGTATTGCGATGACTCGTTATATCAAACGTGGCGGTAAAGTTTGGATCAAAATTTTCCCACATAAGCCAATAACACAAAAGCCTCTTGAAGTTCGTATGGGTAGTGGTAAAGGTAACGTGGAAAAATGGGTTTCTGTTGTAAAACCTGGTAAAATTATGTTTGAGCTTGCGGGTGTACCGGAAGAAATTGCTCGCGAAGCGCTTCGTCTAGCAGCTCACAAACTACCAGTAAAAACGAAGTTCGTGAAACGCGAAGAATTGGGTGGTGAAGCAAATGAAAGCTAGTGAAATTCGCAACCTAACCTCTGTTGAGATAGAACAAAAAATAGCTGGTTTTAAAGAAGAGCTTTTTAACCTTCGTTTTCAATTGGCAACCGGGCAACTTGATAATCCAACCCGGATTCGCGATGTACGTAAGGAAATAGCTCGTGCTAAAACCGTTTTGCGTGAAAGAGAACTTGGAATAAGTGGTTAATCCAACCAATATCCTTTATAGTTGTTCACGGAAAAAGGAAGGAGGAAGAACATGAGCGAACGCAATGCCCGTAAAGTTCAAATTGGCAAGGTAGTTAGTGACAAGATGGACAAAACGATTGTTGTTGCTGTTGAAACTTACAAAGAGCATCATTTGTACCACAAACGTATGCGTTATACGAAAAAGTACAAAGCGCATGATGAGAACAATCAAGCGAAGATTGGCGATACTGTGAAAATCATGGAAACTCGTCCACTTTCCAAAGACAAGCGTTTTAGACTTGTTGAGATTGTAGAATCAGCGATCGTTCTTTAATAATAGAGCCTTTTGGCCGACATAAGCAATTTGTTCCGAAAGGAGGACATCCGACATGATTCAACCATTTACAAGATTAAAAGTAGCTGATAACTCAGGTGCTAAAGAAGTAATGTGTATTCGTATACTAGGTGGTACTGGACGTCGTGCGGCTGCTATTGGTGATTTGATCGTTTGCTCCGTCAAACAAGCAACACCAGGGGGCGTTGTCAAAAAGGGTGACGTTGTAAGAGCTGTTATCGTTCGTACGAAAAGCTCGGTACGTCGTAAAGACGGTTCATATATTTCTTTTGATGAGAATGCAGCAGTTGTCGTTAAAGATGACAAGAGCCCTCGTGGTACTCGTATCTTTGGACCAGTTGCTCGTGAATTGCGTGATAAAGAGTTTATGAAAATCATATCACTAGCACCAGAAGTAATCTAAGAAATTCCATATAAGCTTGCATGCACAAGCGCGCAGGAGGTGTAACTCATGCCAAAGGTAAAAAAGCAAAAAGAATCGCATAACAATAAATTGCACGTGAAGAAGGATGACACAGTAATGATCATTACTGGAAAAGACAAAGGTAAAAAAGGTCGTGTCATCGCTGCATATCCTCGTGAAAACCGTGTTCTAATTGAAGGTGTTAATATGGTGAAAAAACATACTCGCCCTTCTCAGATGAACCAAGCGGGTGGAATAGTAGAGCAAGAAGCTCCAATTCACGTGTCAAACGTAATGCATATTGATCCGAAGAGCGGAAAAGTAACACGAATCGGATACAAAGTGCTTGACAATGGCAAAAAAGTTCGGGTCGCGAAGCGTTCCGGAGCAGTGATTGACTAATTGTACTGAACTGGAAAGGAGGTCAAACTTATGACAGCAAGACTGAAAGGTCGCTTTCTTAATGAAATTACTCCTGCTTTGATGCAGAAGTTTAATTATACAACGGTTATGCAAGTGCCGAAGGTTGAGAAAGTAGTAATCAATATGGGTATTGGTGAAGCAGTATCCAACTCAAAAGTACTTGATGTAGCAGTAGAGGAATTAAGCATTATCTCTGGTCAAAAACCAGTTGTAACTCGTGCTAAAAAATCTATTGCGGGCTTTAAATTGCGTGAGCAAATGCCAATCGGAGCGAAAGTTACACTACGTGGTGAACGTATGTACCATTTCCTAGATAAGCTATTCAACATTACGTTGCCGCGTGTACGTGACTTCCACGGTGTGTCTAACAAAGCATTTGACGGACGTGGAAACTATACACTTGGGCTTAAAGAGCAATTAATTTTCCCGGAAATCGAGTATGACAAAGTAGACAAAGTGCGTGGTATGGACATCGTTATCGTCACGACAGCACAAACTGACGAAGAATCTCGTGAATTGCTAGCCCAAATGGGTATGCCATTTGCGAAGTAATCCACTATTAGGAGGTGTAGAACCCAGTGGCAAAAACTTCGATGAAAGTTAAGCAACAACGTGCTCCAAAATTTAAGGTACGTGCTTATACACGTTGCGAACGTTGCGGCCGTCCTCACTCAGTGTTGCAGAAATTTAAAATTTGCCGGATTTGTTTCCGCGAATTAGCATATAAAGGCCAGATTCCTGGCGTTAAAAAAGCAAGCTGGTAATCAGCCTAGTTCGGGAAGGAGGTTAACACAATGGTTATGTCTGATCCGATTGCAGATATGTTGACACGCATCCGTAATGCGAATACAGTTCGCCATGAAACGGTAGAAATGCCTGCTTCTAAAATGAAGAAGCAAATTGCTGAAATCTTGAAGCGCGAGGGCTTTATTCGCGATGCAGAATATATCGAGGACAACAAACAAGGGATTATTCGTATTTTCTTAAAATACGGCCCGAACCAAGAGCGCGTAATTACAGGTTTGAAACGTATTTCCAAGCCAGGTCTACGCGTATATACTCAATCTACTGAAGTACCTCGAGTACTTGGTGGATTAGGAATTGCGATTATTTCGACATCCAAAGGAATTTTGACGGACAAAGAAGCTCGTCAAGGTAAATCCGGCGGAGAAGTCGTTTGCTACGTGTGGTAAGAAAGAAGTCAGAAAGTTTGGAGGTGTAACAATGTCTCGTATTGGTCGTAAACCGATTGCTGTCCCAGGTGGCGTAACGGTTAACTTGGATAACTTGGTACTTACAGTAAAAGGACCTAAGGGAACGCTAACTCGTCAGTTTCACAAAGAAGTTATTATCAAAGTGGAAGCTAATGAAATCGTAGTTGAGCGTCCTTCTGAAAATAAATTGCATCGCTCTTTGCATGGTACTACTCGCAGCCTTATTTCTAACATGGTCAACGGTGTAACCGAAGGATTTGCTAGAAATTTGGAGTTAGTAGGCGTTGGTTACCGTGCTAGTAAATCAGGAGACAAAATAGTGCTTAACGTTGGCTATTCTCATCCTGTTGAAATTACACCAGAGCCTGGTATCGAATTTGATGTTCCTTCAAATACGAAAATTACAGTTCGTGGAATTGACAAAGAGCGCGTAGGTGCTATGGCAGCTCAAATCCGTTCCGTACGTGAACCAGAACCTTACAAAGGTAAAGGTATTAAGTATGAAGGCGAACGTATTATTCGTAAAGAAGGTAAAGCTGGTAAGAAAAAATAAGTAGCCGCATGAGCGGACTATAGCTTGATATAGTATTATAAGGCACAAAGAAAGGAGGCAACCTGGTATGATTACGAAAGGCGATAAAAACAAGGCCCGTCTGAAAAGACGCCTGCGTGTTCGTAAAAAAATAAGTGGAACAGCTGCGCGTCCGCGTTTGTCTGTATTCCGTTCCTCCAAGCATATTTATGCACAAGTGATTGACGATGTTACTGGTGTAACATTAGTATCCGCATCAACCAAAGATAAGGAATTGAGCGGTGCTGTAAGCAATGGTGGAAATATTGAAGCGGCTGCCAAAGTAGGCGAATTGGTCGCAAAACGAGCTAAAGATAAAGGCGTAACCGAGATTGTATTCGATCGTGGCGGTTACTTGTATCATGGAAGAATTGCAGCACTAGCTACAGCAGCTCGCGAAGCTGGCTTGCAATTCTAATTATCTCTAAAAGGAGGTTTAATGACTTGCGTGTAGATCCTAATACGTTAGAACTAACTGAAAAAGTTGTAAATATTAATCGCGTTGCTAAAGTTGTTAAAGGTGGACGTCGTTTCAGCTTTAGCGCACTTGTAGTAGTTGGCGATGGCAAAGGCTACGTAGGCGCAGGGATCGGTAAAGCAAACGAAGTACCAGATGCGATTCGCAAAGGTATTGATGATGCTAAGAAAAACTTGATCCATGTACCACTTGTAGGAACAACAATTCCTCACCTTGTGCTAGGTCGTTTTGGAGCAGGAGAAGTTTTACTAAAACCTGCTCACGAAGGTACTGGAGTTATTGCTGGCGGTCCTGTTCGTGCAGTTCTTGAGCTAGCAGGTGTCGGCGACATCTTGACTAAATCGCTAGGTTCTTCGAACTCTATGAATATGGTTAACGCAACACTTGAAGGTTTGTCCCGCCTAAAACGTGCGGAAGAAGTTGCTAAACTTCGTGGAAAAACAGTCGAAGAGCTGCTAGGTTAAGGAGGGAATGACGATGGCAAAATTGCAGATCACCCTCGTTCGCAGCTTAATTGGACGCAACGAGAAACAACGTGCGACGGTTGAAGCACTAGGTCTTAAAAAAGCAAATCATTCCGTTGTTCAAAACGATAGCCCAGCTATCCGTGGAATGATTAATGTTGTCAGCCATTTGGTTAAAGTAGAAGAAGTACAATAAGTACAATAATAGATCGTTTTTCATGAATTCAATAAGGAGGTGCACGAACGATGAAATTGCATGAGTTAGCACCAGCACCTGGTTCTACCCAAGAAGCGAAACGTAAAGGTCGTGGAATGGGATCAGGAAATGGCAAGACGGCCGGTAGAGGGCATAAAGGTCAAAATGCACGCTCCGGTGGCGGCGTTCGTCCAGGCTTTGAGGGTGGACAGAACCCATTGTACCGTCGTTTGCCTAAACGAGGCTTCAACAATCCATTCCGCAAAGAATATGCGATTGTTAACATCGAGGAACTTAACAGCTTTCCTGCGGGTACTTTAGTAACACCTGAAGTACTTCTAGAGCAAGGGATTGTAAAAAATTCACTAGCCGGAATTAAAATTTTGGGCAATGGTGAAATTCAAGTAGCCCTCACTGTTAAAGCTAAGAAGTTTTCTCAATCAGCAGTAGAGAAAATCGAAGCTGCCGGCGGTAAAACCGAGGTGATTTAGTTGTTTAAAACCATATCAAATATATGGAAAGTTGCTGATCTTCGTACGCGAATTTTGTTTACACTATTTGTTTTATTAGTATATCGTATTGGTACCTTTATACCAGTACCTGGTGTAGATGCAGAAGTGTTGAAACAAGCGAATGAAATGAGCCAAAACATATTTGGTTTGCTCAATACATTTTCTGGTGGAGCGCTTTTCCAATTTTCTATTTTTGCAATAGGGATTACTCCTTATATTACGTCCTCAATTATAGTTCAACTATTGTCGATGGATGTTATTCCGAAGTTTTCTGAGTGGCAAAAAGAAGGAGAAGTTGGTAAAAAGAAGTTAGCTCAAATTACTCGTTACGGAACGGTAGTTCTAGCTTTAGTGCAAGGTTTTGCTACAGCGATTGGTTTTAATCGTATGTACACGTCACAAATGATCCCTAATGCTTCGTTTGTCGATTACTTAATTGTAGCGATTATACTTACAGCAGGTACTTCATTCTTGATGTGGCTAGGTGAGCAAATTACGGAAAAAGGAATCGGAAACGGTATTTCCGTTATCATTTTCGCGGCAATTGTATCTGGAATTCCAACGATGATTCAAACAATCGTAGAAGATCAATTTATTGCTGCAGATAATGTATTGTGGAATATCGGTAAGATGGTGCTTATATTATTAGTCGCTATTGGGATTGTAATAGGAGTCATCTTTATTCAGCAAGGTATACGTAAAATTCCAGTACAATATGCAAAGCGCGTTGTAGGACGCAAAATGTATGGTGGACAATCAACTCATATTCCAATGAAAGTTAACGGTGCAGGTGTTATTCCAGTAATCTTTGCATCAGCTTTAATTAGTTTCCCAATGACGATTGCTGGTTTTTGGCAAGGTGCTGGATGGGCAAACTGGATTATGGAAAACTTGAATATGTCTAAACCGCTTGGAATGGTACTTTTCGTCTTGCTAATTATCGGATTTACATTTTTCTACACGTTTGTACAAATTAATCCCGTGCAAATGGCAGATCAAATGAAGAAAAACGGCGGTTATATTCCAGGTATTCGACCAGGAAAACCAACTTCGTCATACTTAACTCGTGTACTTACACGTCTTACATTGACAGGTGCTGTATTTTTAGCTTTGATTTCTGTCTTGCCAGTATTCCTTGGTGCTATTGCAGGGTTGCCGGATTCTGTACAATTGGGCGGTACCTCATTGCTTATCGTTGTCGGGGTTGCACTTGATACGATGAAGCAAATCGAAACTCAGTTGATTAAACGCCATTACAAAGGGTTTATCAATAAATAAAATAGGTAGTGATCGGGCGGCCGTTTGCTTCGACTAAGTTTTTCGGTGCCCGTTTGAGCCTATTATATATAAAGTGAGGAACATGATAATGAATGTATTAATTATGGGTCCTCCAGGGGCCGGTAAAGGTACACAAGCTGAAAAAATTGTGCAAGAGTTCGGTATTCCGCATATATCCACAGGAGACGCGTTTCGTTTGGCAATGAAAGAAGGAACAGAGCTTGGTCAAAAAGCGAAAGCGTTCGTTGATCAAGGTTTACTCGTTCCCGATGAAATTACAAACGGAATTGTGAAAGAGCGACTTGCACTTGCAGATTGTGAAAAAGGTTTCTTATTGGATGGTTTTCCAAGAACAATACAACAAGCTGAAACGCTTGATGGTATATTGCAAGAACTTGGCAAGAAAATTGACCATGTTGTCGATTTAAAGGTTGATCGTGGGTTTCTGCTTGCCCGTCTAACAGGCAGACGTCTCTGTAAAACTTGCGGAGCAACTTATCATGTAATGTTCAATCCTCCCCAAATGGAAGGCATTTGCGATAAAGATGGTGAGGAACTGTATCAACGTTCGGATGATACAGAAGCGAAAGTAGGAACTAGATTAGATGAGTACACATCTAAAACTGCTCCTTTGCTTGCATATTATAGTGAAAAAGGCTTGTTGCGCGAAGTCAATGGTGAGAAGGATATTGATGCGGTAACGATAGATATCATTTCTTGCTTGAGAGGTTCATTGTAATGATTATATGCAAATCTCAGTCTGAGCTAGCATATATGAGGGAAGCTGGACGTATTGTAGCTATGACGCATCAACTGATGCAACAGGCGATTACACCGGGTGTCACGACAGCCGAGCTTGATAAGATAGCAGAAGACTTTATTACAAGTCAAAACGCTATCCCCTCTTTCAAAGGTTACAATGGTTTTCCTTTCAGTATATGTGCTTCAGTAAATGATGAACTAGTACATGGCTTCCCAGGTTCTCGCAAGTTAAAAGAAGGTGACATCATTAGTTTGGACATCGGAGCGCAATATGAAGGATATCATGGAGATTCTGCTTGGACTTATCCAGTTGGATTAGTAAGTGATGAAGTGCAGAAGTTACTTGAAGTAACGGAGCAATCTTTGTATGCCGGTTTAGCATTAGTGAAACCAGATGTTCGTCTATATACGATATCACATGCCATTCAACAAGTTGCAGAGGAAGCTGGTTTTTCTATTGTACGGGAGTATGTTGGACATGGAATTGGTCAAGAACTACATGAAGAACCACAAATTCCTAACTACGGTATTCCAGATCGAGGACCGCGTCTAAAGCCAGGGATGGTACTTGCCATCGAGCCGATGGTTAATATCGGTGAACGGTATGTCAGAACGCTCGAAGATAATTGGACAGTTGTAACACAGGACGGCTCATGGTGCGCTCATTTCGAGCATACCGTTGCTGTAACAAAGGACGGCTTTGAAATTTTGACTATGTTGCCGAAGGACTCGTAATGGTCAAAACGCTTGTTGCAAATGCAGCAATTCCGCACATCGGTCAACTTGTCAAAGTGCTTCGTGGCAAGGATGAAAACAGCTATGCCGTTGTTATAGCTATTGTCGATGACAAATTTGTTATGATTGTAGACGGTAATAAGCGAAGGTTTGATCAGCCGAAGAAAAAAAACGTTCTGCATCTTGAGTTACTGCCTGTCATTAGTCAAGAGGTAACAAGCAGCTTGCTGGAAACAGGCAGGGTGACCAATGCCAAGTTACGTTATGTGATTCAGAAGTACACGTATTCGAAAGGAGAATGACGGTGGCTAAGGAAGACGTCATTGAGGTCGAAGGTACGGTTATTGAGCCGTTGCCGAATGCCATGTTCAAGGTGGAGCTGGAGAACGGACATCAGATTCTCGCACATGTATCCGGAAAGCTTAGAATGCACTATATTCGTATTCTAACAGGAGACAAAGTGGTTATACAGTTATCGCCTTATGATTTATCAAGAGGGCGCATCACCTATCGGAAGTAAATGGCTGGAAGTTATTTACTAACGAGAGATTCGGGAGGTAATCACAATGAAGGTTAGACCTTCGGTTAAGCCAATTTGCGAAAAATGTAAAGTTATTCGTCGCAAGGGCAATGTAATGGTTATTTGTGAAAATCCGAGACACAAACAAAAACAAGGGTAAAGGAGGTAATCGTCCATGGCACGTATAGCTGGTGTAGATATTCCGCGCGATAAGCGCGTTGAAATCGCCCTGACGTACATTTTTGGAATCGGCAAGAAAACTGCTCAAAAAGTACTTGCTGAATCAGATATTAATGCTGATACTCGCGTTCGTGATTTGACGGAAGATGAACTATCTCGTCTGCGCGAAACGATTGATAAAACTGTTAAAGTGGAAGGCGACTTGCGTCGTGAAGTTTCACTGAATATTAAACGTCTAACTGAGATCGGCTGCTACCGTGGTCTTCGTCATCGTCGTGGATTGCCTGTTCGTGGGCAACGTACAAAGACAAATGCGCGCACGCGCAAAGGACCTCGTCGCACAGTGGCTAACAAGAAGAAATAAGAAGGGAGGATAATGGACAATGGCTAAAGGAAAAAAAGTCGTTCGTACGAAGCGTCGTGACCGGAAAAATATTGACACTGGCGTTGCACATATTCGTTCAACGTTTAACAATACAATTGTGACGATTACAGATCCACATGGAAATGCTATTTCGTGGGCTAGTTCAGGTAACCTTGGTTTCAAAGGTTCTCGTAAAAGCACACCTTTTGCAGCTCAAATGGCTGCAGAAACAGCAGCAAAAGCAGCGATGGAGCATGGCATGAGAACTGTTGAAGTTATGGTTAAAGGGCCGGGTGCTGGTCGTGAGGCAGCAATTCGTTCGCTTCAAGCAGCCGGATTGGAAGTTAACCTCATCAAGGATGTAACCCCAGTTCCGCATAATGGATGCCGTCCACCGAAACGTCGTCGCGTATAGCTTATTCCTTAGGTGGTATCAAATAACCAGAACTTGTGAATAATGATTGTGAAGGTTTGGCATACTACTAGGTTTAACAAAAGATCGACAGGTATCACGGAGTGACGTTTGAAGGAGGGTACTATTAGTGATTGAGATCGAAAAGCCGAAAATCGAAACCGTAGAATTAAATGATGATGGAACTTATGGGCGCTTCGTAGTCGAGCCGTTGGAACGTGGATACGGTACGACACTAGGAAATTCGCTTCGTCGAATTTTACTTTCGTCGTTGCCTGGTGCAGCCGTTACTTCGGTACAAATTGATGGAGTTCTTCATGAGTTCTCTACTGTTCCTGGAGTAATCGAGGACGTAACAGAAATCATTCTAAACCTGAAGCGGCTATCTTTAAAAATTCACTCTGATGAGGAAAAAGTTTTGGAGATCGATGCTGATGGTGAAGGTAACATAACAGCGGGAGACATTCGAGCAGACAGCGATGTCGAGATTTTAAGCCCTGATCTTCACATTGCCACCTTGGCCTCCGGTGCACGACTCCATATGCGAATTTTTGCTAATCGGGGACGCGGATATGTACAGGCGGACCGGAACAAGAGTGATGATCAACCTATTGGCGTAATTCCAGTTGACTCGATCTATACGCCGATTACGCGTGTTAATTACAGCGTAGAAAATACGCGTGTAGGTCAAGTAACAAACTATGACAAGCTTGCGCTTGAAGTTTGGACTGACGGGAGTATTCGTCCAGAAGAAGCAGTTAGTCTTGGCGCAAAAATCTTAACTGAGCATTTGGATTTGTTTGTTGGATTGACGGATGAAGCCAAAGACGCAGAGATTATGGTTGAAAAAGAAGAGGACAAGAAAGAGAAAGTTCTGGAGATGACAATCGAAGAACTGGACCTTTCCGTACGTTCATATAACTGCTTGAAGCGTGCTGGCATTAACACGGTACAAGAACTAATCACCAAATCGGAAGAAGATATGATGAAAGTTCGTAACCTTGGACGTAAATCGCTCGAAGAAGTTCAAGAAAAATTGGATGAACTCGGACTAGGATTGCGTAAGGAAGACTAGTGGACAGCATAGCGGAGACAAACGAGCAAGGGAGGGGAAAAGACTATGTCATACCAAAAGTTAGGACGTGACTCTAGCGCGCGTAAAGCATTGTTTCGTGATTTAGTGACAGATTTGTTCTTGTATGAGCGAATCCAAACGACAGAAGCAAAAGCGAAAGAAGTTCGTTCCATCGCTGAAAAGTTGATTACAAAAGCTAAAAAAGGCGATCTACATGCTCGTCGTCAAGTAGCGGCATTTGTACGTCGTGAAAAATTAGTGAGTACTGACGGTGAAGTTAGTGACAAAGATGCTATTCAGAAACTATTTTCTGAACTAGCTGAACGTTACGCTGAGCGTCCAGGAGGATATACTCGTATACTAAAGCTAGGACCTCGTCGTGGGGATGCTGCGCCTATGGTGTACTTGGAGCTGGTTGATCGCACATAAGCGATCATTCCTGTTTATATGCCCAAAAAAGGTGTGCCATGCCGGCCGCCTTTTTTTGGTGTCTTTATCATTAAAGCGATTCAGGCAGCAAGTATGTAGAAACACGATATAGTGCGGATATAGATGTCAGATGAAGAGAAAGGATTGAACTATTCACAATGCGTAATATTGCAGTGAAGGTAAGCTACGATGGTAGTAAATTTAACGGATTTCAAACACAGCCTTACGGTAGAACAGTGCAGGATGAAATTGAAAAGGTTCTGAGAAAAATTACGAAAGAATCAACTGATATTCATGCTTCTGGTAGAACAGATGCTGGAGTGCATGCGACAGGTCAAGTATTTCATTTTTTTACTAACAGTTCTATCCCCGTTGAGCGGATTCCTATTGCACTAAACACCATTTTGCCAAAGGACATCGTTATATTAACAGCAGTCGAAGTCGATGAGCGATTTCATGCTCGTCATTCAGCGCTTCGAAAAACGTACCGTTATACGATAGATACCGGTAAGTTTCCAGCCGTTTTAGGTAGGCAGTATCGTTTGCATCATCCTCAATCGCTTAACTTTGTTGCGATGCAGGAAGGGCTAGCTTATATTGTAGGAGAACACGATTTTACATCGTATACGTCTACGAGATCGACTAAAGCTCATCATGTAAGAACGATATATGAAGCGAAGTTAGAGTCTGAAGGGCTATTTTGGCATTTAACAGTGACTGGCAATGGTTTTACGTACAATATGGTGAGAACGATTATGGGTACTTTGTTGTGGGTCGGACAAGGGAAAAAACAACCGATAGACATTAAACACATATTAGAAAGATGTGATCGATCTTTGGCTGGACCAACTGCGCTTGCACATGGTTTAGTGTTAGCAGAAGTTGCATATGATATACAAATATAAAATACGTTGTCAGCCTTCCCATAAGAGAAGAAGCTAACAACGTATTTTTAAGTAGCGTTATTTTTACTGTAAAGTAAAGTTACCAGAGCTTGTTTGGACGATTAACGAAGTTGTACCATTACCGAATAAGCCACGAATTTCATTACGATGATCATTTTTATGCCGGACGATAAACCCATCTTTGTGAACCTTACCTATACCAGAGCGACCAGCATAATCAACTGCTAAATGTTGCGAAGGACTTAACAACGATAACATAATATTTCCGCTTTTTGCTGACAGAGTAGAATGATGAATGATTTGATCAAGTAGCAGCTTAATATTTCCCGACTTGGCATCACCATCGATTCCCATACTTCCCCCGCTTATATGAACATTACCGCTAACTGCTGCAAATTGTAGGTTGTTGGTTTGAAGTCGAGCTGCTTTAATATTTCCACTCTTCGTATGTAAAGATGTGAGTGTATTATTGATATCGTCTAATTTTATATTACCACTAAGAACATCTACCGAGAGTTGCGAGCTATCCATATGAGTAGCTATTACGTTTCCGCTAATGGATTTGACT
This sequence comes from Paenibacillus yanchengensis, assembly GCF_042684845.1. Taxonomy (NCBI): domain Bacteria; kingdom Bacillati; phylum Bacillota; class Bacilli; order Caryophanales; family Paenibacillaceae; genus Paenibacillus; species Paenibacillus yanchengensis. The sequence goes on from NZ_JBHUMH010000003.1 coordinate 55,846, forward strand.
TGAATGTTGGTAGCTTGACAGTTGTTCATCGTTATATTACCAGAGGTTGCTTTGATCCGCACAGATGACCAATGCTTTTCTGGCAAATCGATAATAAGCTTTAAAAAAGAAAAACTAAAAAATGATCGTAGGTAGTTATTACTACCTGTTGAAATAGTAATCGTTTCTGTTGTATCATCGAATGATATATCTAGCTCATCAGAAGAAAGATGACTACTTTTTCCTATTAACTGTACAGTAGCTGTAGATGATAGACTTTTTCTTATTTCAATATTCGTGTTGATCGATTCAATAACAAGGGATTGAGCAGCATCGCTATTAAAATGTTTTTCCACTAAAACAGGATGAGTCAACGATGACTTTAAAAAGTAAGCTAACGTTATTAATCCAATCAAAATTGCTGATAGTAGCCACCAAATGTACGAGCGTGATGTTGCAACTAAGTTGGGAAAGTAAAAAAGTAATGAAATTCCTACTAGGATAAGTATGAGACCCCTCAAAGTTGATTTTTTCAAAATTACACAGCCCCTTCAACTATTCTAAAGAAAAATTACCCGATCGAGTTTTAACCTCTAGTTTCATTTCCCCTGAACCGAATTGTCCGATAAAGTTATGTCGATCATTGTTTTTAAGTCTATATTCAAAGCCAGTCTTGGATATGCTGCCCTTGCCAGAATTACCGATGAAATCAACAGTTAAATTAGTAGGTTTTTCTCGTAGCTTTACTTTGACATTACCACTATTAGCTTGTAAAAGTGAATCTTCAGTAATAGCATCTAACTCTAACTTCATATTACCAGATTTCGTTTCTCCAATGACTTGCATCGCCCCACCGTCAAAATTTGCGTTTCCACTTTGAGTATTAAACTGTAATTTTTCGGCATGGAGTTGCTTTACTTTTACATTTCCACTTGACGTTTGTAGATTTACTTTAAAACTATCCAATTGTTCTAATTTCACATTGCCACTTGCAGTCTGAATGTCTATATTAGCTGCGCTTAATTCTGATGCTGTAACATTACCAGATTTTGCTTGAATAACTAATTCATCTGCTAATTGTTCTGCTACATTAATATTACCACTTTTTGTTTGAATAGTAAGTGCAGACCATGTTTTTTCGGGAAGAGTTACAATTAATTTAACGTTAGAAAAACCGATCTGTAATATATTATTACTATTTGTACCCGCCGATAAAATTGCCTTTGCATCATTCTCTTGTAGATCCAAAAAATAATCTTTGTTCGCTAAGCCGCGCACAGTGCCAGTTAAGTGAGCTGTAGCTTCGGGCTGCTGTCCTTTTCTGACTACAACATTAACGCTGGAAGTATCAATGACTAATTGTTCTAGCAGGTCTGTTGGTAGTTGCTCTTGCAAATTTATTTCTTTAGATAGGGAGGACCAAAGTTTTTGAAAAGAGGTTGCACCGGAATCAGTCGTCAAAACTAATAACAAAGCGATGCCTATGACAACTAACAATAATCCCCCTAATGAAGATTTTTTCATAAGTAGTTGACTCCTTTAAAGTTATCTTGTTTATCATTAAAAAAAGGTTAATACATTAAACTCAACATCTTTATTGTAACAAACATAGAGGAGCTGCTAAACGGTCTGCTGGAGGAAATGAACTACGACTTTAGTCTAATAAGCGCATCTGACTAAGACATATATTGTGTACTAATTTTCAGGTAGTTATCTTACAAAATTACTTGCACTTGTGGTATTTATGTAGTAAAATATAAGTTGTGCTTTCTTAGTGGCTCTCCCACAGCCCCGACTAAGATTGACCAAAAACTTATATAACATTTAAACATAATCAACGATTTCGTTGCTATAAAGATTAAGGTTAGAGTATGAAGGAGGATCACCCATGGCTACCACTTATATGGCTAAACCATCTGACATTGAGCGCAAATGGTACGTTGTAGACGCTGCCGGTAAAACGCTTGGTCGTTTGGCTACTGAAGTTGCTAGTTTAATTCGCGGTAAACATAAACCGCAATTTACACCGCACTTGGATACAGGAGATTTTGTTGTAGTTGTCAATGCAGAAAAAATCGTGTTAACAGGTAACAAAATGCAAGACAAAATGTACTACCGTCACTCTGGTTACACAGGTGGTTTGAAAACTACACCAGCTCAAGATATGATCAGCAAAAAGCCTGAGCGTGTCATTGAACTTGCTGTACACGGTATGTTGCCGAAAAATCGTCTTGGAAACAAAATGAAACTTAAGCTTAAAGTATATGCAGGTGCGGAACATCCACATCAAGCACAAAACCCAGAAGTTTATGAACTTCGCGGTTAATAAAGAGGAGGACAAGGTTCATGGCTCAAGTGCAATACTATGGAACCGGCCGTCGTAAACACTCTGTAGCACGCGTACGTCTTGTGCCGGGTGAAGGGCGAATCATTATTAATAAACGTGGTCTGGACGAGTATTTTGGTCTAGAAACGTTGAAACTAATTGTAAAACAACCACTTAACCTGACAGAGACATTGTCAAAATACGATGTACTTGTACTAGCTAATGGTGGCGGTATGTCAGGACAAGCAGGAGCAATCCGTCACGGTATCGCTCGTGCTCTACTTAAAGTAGATCCAGAATTCCGCCCTTCATTGAAGCGTGCAGGATTTCTAACTCGTGATCAGCGTATGAAAGAGCGTAAAAAATACGGTCTTCGCGGTGCACGTCGTGCTCCACAGTTTTCGAAACGTTAATATTTTTGTTATATCAACGTTTACAGCCTCTTCCCGAGGGAATCGGGAAGGGGTTTTTTGATGTCAAAATTGAATCGAATAATCCTGAGCCAATAAACCAACTTGATCTTGAAATTTTTCCGTTACCCTGGGTTGTTAAAAAAGTGATTAATAAGACTACATATTGTATCCTTGATATATTAATATACATATTGCTGTATATTTTAAGATAAGAATCAACTGCAAAGGGTGGTTTTAATGGATAAGAATAAGGAAGATTCCGTTCGAGCATTAATGGAGGTAATGTTTAATATTCAAACTAAATCTAGTCGTTTTATGAGATTACTTACTCATGATCAAGATATCTCTGAGAATTTGGTACTTTTGCTACTAAAACTAAAATTATTCGAATTTTTAACAATTACCGAAATTTCGGATCAATTTCTCTTAACTCCAGGTGCTGCAACTAATATGTGTGATAAACTTGAGCAACTAAACTTAATTGAAAGAATAAGGTTAAAAGAAGACCGTAGAGTTGTAAGAGTCACTTTAACAAAAAAAGGTCAAAAAAAAGTTGATGAGATATTTTTTGGGTTTTCTGTTGAACAATTAGAAACTATAACCAGTACCTTATCAGAAATAAATCACTTATTTGAAAAAATAGAAGAGACTATTTGAAACAGATCATAAATAGATCTGTTTTTTTATTGACTAAAGGAGTAGTTTTCTGTATGTTTTAGTTACTAAGTATTTTAGTTATTAAAATACTTAGTAACTAAAACATATACTAAGTAAAGGAATGAATGATCTAAAATGCGGAGAAAAAAGTTTATTTTGGGAGGAATCATTGTAATGACATTATTAGTTGTAGGCTTAAGTATATTAAACAGTTCAAAAAGTAACTTTGAGTACAGTTCAAAGATAAAGAATGTTAATGGTATTAAACTTAATTCCGATTTCTCGAATATTAAGTTAGTCAGTAATTCATCAGATTTATATATTGATATTCAAGGTCAAAAGACCATATTAGGAGAACCGAACATTGATATTACTTATAGTAAGGACAAAGCCATTATTAATGTACTTACGATTAATAAATTTTGGAAGAAACTGCTGCCGAGCCTAAGAAACAAAAGTGAAATTGTCTTAAACGTACCGCCTGGTTTGTTAGCAGATATTCAACTAGAAACAAAAAACGGAAAAATCGATGTAGAGCAAGTTACTGGAGCTAGCCGACTTTCTCTTACTTCTGATGTAGGCACAATTAGAATGAATAACTTTCAAGGAGAACTTCTAAATATTAATGCTGGAAATGGTTCTATTCATTTAGGAGAAGTGGATGGACAAATCAATATAAGAAATAAAGTAGGCAGTTTAAAGAGTTTAGTGCTGAAAAGTATTAATGGCATAAACAATATTAACATTGCTAACGGTAATGTAAAAGTTCAACTACCAAATGTGACCCAAATTGATGATATTGGATTAAACATTTCGACTAAGAATGGTAAGATCTTATCAAAAGAACACAAATTGAATGTTATTAAAAAAGGACCAGGCAAAGAGGTACTTCATAATACTCTAAATAGTGAAGCGAAATTGAATATATCAGTTTTGGTAGGAAATATAGAAATTGATTAATAAGCAAATGAAGCGTGACCGAGATTATTCATCCTGTCACGCTTCATTTGCTTACATCTTGCTTGTCTTAAACTGATCTGTTAGAAATTTTATCGTTTGCTCCACTGCATATATAGCGTTTGGATCGCTCATGTTGGCATCAAAATTATGCTTACCATTATCAATAGTTAATAGTTCATTGCTAACACCAGCAGTATCGAGTTTTAGTTTCATAGCGACTGATTCCGCATAGGGGACATCTTCATCAGCATTGCCATGAATAAGAAACGTTGCTGGATAGTTAGAATCAGCCAGTTCAATCGGAGCAAATTTCTTCAGGGCAGCCGAATCTTCAGCGAGTTTCTTGCCTGCTACCCAATCTAGCCATGAGCCTGTCTGACGGCAGTATAAATATATTGCGTAGCGTGTATGAATTGGAGCTGCGGCGATTGGTGTTGGCTGCACCAGTTGTTCAGCAAGTGATTTAGTAACAGTAGGCATTGCTGTAAAGTGGGAACTAGCATTTCTATACCAATCTCCAGTTATTTGTCCATATCCATAAAAAGAAACGATTGCATCTGGTTTTATGTCAAATGTGCCTGACAGCAGAGCTAAGTAGCCACCTGCCGAATTACCGATAACCGCAACACGCTTCGAATCAAAACCAAATATGGAAGATGCGTCAGTTTTAATCCATTTTAATAAATAAGCAATATCATCTCGAATTTCCGGTAGCTTTGTTTCTGGAGCGAGACGATAATCGACGGAGAATACGTTAAATCCTGCTTCAGTATAGCGCTTGATTTGCTCCTTATGCATATCATCTTTTGAACCCCATACAAGCCCACCGCCGTGTATAAAAATGATTAAAGGTGCATGCTTCAGCGGCGAACGGTGGAGTGTGCCCTCAACTGAGCAATTGCCAACTTCACGATATATAAATGTTTCTGCCATATTGGAATTCCTCCTATTTTTAATATCCATTCCCTTTAATAATCGTCTATTTATCATATACTACCGCATGTCACAAAAATAGTATTTGCTCCGAATTTTTATGTTTTTGTAATGTGGGGCGTTCGGATTTTATTCGTCTGCAATGGCAGCTCATGTACAATGATTTTAAGGTAAAGAATCAGTATATTTGCTGATTTTAATAAAATATGGGAGTGATTTTTGTGCTTCATACGATTATAAAGAAGAATTCGTACCAAGACTCGATCAACCTGATGTTGCTCACGAATGCTGTCTCAACGATGGAAGGGCTTAACAAGGTACAGATCATGATGGCGACACCAGCCAATAAAGATATATTTAAAACAGCTGGTTTGCATACACCAGAATTGGAAGCTGCTGAGTCGAATGATATGGCAATTGTCGTTGATACAGATAGTGCAAGTTTAATTGATTCTGTTTTGGAGAAAGTCGATCAATACTTGCAGGATCAATCTATTAGCAACAAAAAACAAAGTTTTGAAACGGTACGTACTTGGAATAAGGCAATCGATGCTTTGCCAAATGCGAATATAGCTATGATTTCGGTGCCAGGTCAGTATGCGGCAGATGAAGCTGATAAGGCGTTAGATCGTGGTCTTCACGTATTTTTGTTTAGTGATAATGTATCGCTGGATGATGAAATGCGATTAAAGAAAAAAGCACATGATAAAGGGTTACTTGTAATGGGACCTGACTGTGGTACAGGGATAATGGATGGGATTCCGTTCGCTTTTGCAAATGTGGTGAACAAAGGACGTATTGGTATAGTCGGTGCTTCAGGAACGGGTATTCAAGAAGTATCAACCATTATTGATCGCTTGGGGGAAGGTGTCAGCCACGCTATCGGAACGGGTGGACGTGACTTACAAGATGCTATTGGTGCGATTACTATGATGGACGGTATACGTGCACTTGAGAACCATAGTCAGACAGAAATTATTACGATTATTTCGAAGCCTCCCGCAAAACATGTTCGGAACGAAGTAATGGATCTATTACAAAACTTGTCAAAACCAGTTGTAGCAGTATTCCTTGGTGAAAAACCAGAGCAATATGTTGGAAATGTATATCAAGCATACACATTGGCAGAGACAGCTTACATTGCAGTCGACTTAGCCAAAGGAAATAAAGTAAAACCAGATTATAATAGTGGCGATTTTAGCGTGAATAATGTGCAGTTAAAAGAAGGTCAGCGTACGTTGAAAGGTTTATATTCAGGTGGAACGCTTGCTTCGGAAGCTGCGATACTCATTTCAGATGCGCTTGGATTGGGAATAGATATTAAAAATGAAGAAGGCTATGTTTTAAAACACGAAGGTCATGAAGTAGTCGATCTCGGTGACGATAAATATACGCAAGGTAAACCGCATCCGATGATCGATCCTGAAACACGTTCGAAATTTATTGAAGCCGCAGGTGCCGATTCATCAACAGCAGTAATTTTACTTGATTTTGTACTTGGCTATGGTTCACACGATGATATGGCAAGTGCTTTATTACCATCCATTCAAAAAGCTGTTTCAACTGCTCAAGAAGATGGACGTTCTTTGCATATAGTAGCTACTGTATGTGGTACAAAAAATGATCCGCAAAGTTACGATGGGCATGTGAAAGCATTAAAAGCAGCTGGTATTATCGTCAAAGAAACAAATAATGAAGCAGTTCGGACAGCACTTAGCATAGTAGGACTTCAAGTAGAAGATTATAAAAAACAACATGTAGACAGCGTACAGTCTAATAAAACTTTTGAATTGTCTGTATCTGATGAAATCGCTTCACTTGTTGCAGAGCGTCCACGGATCATTAACGTAGGATTGAAAAGTTTTACTAACGCACTTGCAGACACTGGAACACCGTTTGTGCAGTACGATTGGCGCCCAATTGCTGGTGGCAATGCACGGATGGCTAAAATTTTGAGCTTGTTAAAATAAGGTGAAACATCTACAAATATAAAAATTGAGGTGGAACAATTATGAATTACAAGTCAATGGATGAAGCAAATCAAGCGGTAATCGACAAAATTACTGGATCAGCACCATTTCTAGTAGACGTTGCTCCGGCTAAGGAAAAAGTTAAAGAGCTTAATGAAGGGAAAGTGTTACTCCATGCTGGCCCTCCGATTAAGTGGGAAGATATGACTGGTCCAATGCAAGGTTCTTGTATAGGTGCATCGCTCTATGAAGGATGGGCGGCAACAGCTGAAGAAGCGGAACAGCAACTGGCTTCTGGAGAAGTAACATTCATTCCTTGCCATCACGTGAATGCGGTAGGTCCAATGGGTGGGATAACTTCTGCTAATATGCCGGTCTTTGTAGTAGAAAATCGGACCGATGGCAACGAAGCTTATTGTATTATGAACGAAGGGATTGGAAAAGTACTTCGTTTTGGTGCAAACTCACAGGAAGTTGTTGACCGATTGAAGTGGATGCAACAAGTATTAGGACCCACCATTTCCAAGGCACTTAAACTTACAGATGATGGTTTGAACTTGAATGTTATGATTGCAAGAGCAATTACAATGGGGGATGAGTTTCACCAACGTAATATTGCAGCGTCATTAATATTTCTAAAAGAAATTAGTCCTTACATTGTTCAACTTGAAATGGATAATAAAGATCGTAAAGATGTTATTCAGTTTTTGGCTGATACAGATCAGTTCTTTTTGAATATTGCGATGGCAACTAGCAAGGCGGTTATGGACGCAGCACGTCAAATAGAAGCTGGAACTGTCGTTACGGCGATGTGTAGAAACGGCAAAGATTTTGGTATTCGCATTAGTGGGATGGGTGATGAATGGTTTACAGCACCGGTTAATACGCCTCAAGGTCTATTCTTTACCGGATACTCTCAAGATGATGCCAATCCAGATATTGGTGATAGTGCGATTACTGAGACATTTGGTGTTGGAGGAATGGCGATGATCGCAGCTCCAGGAGTTACTCGATTCGTAGGAGCGGGTGGTTTTGAAGACGCCCTTGCAACAAGTAATGAAATGGCAGAAATTTGTATATCCCATAACAGCAATTTTACTATTCCAACATGGGACTTCCAAGGCACATGTCTAGGCATTGATGCCAGAAAAGTTGTAGAGACCGGTATAGAGCCAGTTATTAACACGGGTATTGCTCATAAAAAAGCAGGTGTCGGTCAAGTAGGAGCGGGTACGGTGCGTGCGCCTAAAGAGTGCTTTGAAAAAGCGTTGGAAGCTTATGCTATTAAACTTGGCTTGATTGAATGACTAAACTGACAGGAAATGAAAAGGTAATATTGGCAAAGGAATACGAACAACGTATTCCTCTGCTGCTTTCTGAGCACTCGGAAGGTTATGTGCATAGTGTTTTTCAAAATGGTGTAAATATTCAAATGGGTGGCCGATTATTTTTCATTGGAACGACGAAAAATGGTCAGCTTCCCTTTGGTATTCATCTTGATAATGATACATGGCAACAGTTGCATGGAACTATTAATCAGCAAACTCCAGTAAGATGGTTAGCGGGTGAAAAACTACTTCTATTTAAGTCGCTATCTATTGTCATTTCACTAACTACTGCGACTACATTTGTCTGGCAGTTGTCTTCTTATGCGGGTCAATTCGTTCATACTACCAACAACTTAACAATGCTTATATCTATATTGTTGGAAAATACTACGTGTACTGGTTTGGATTTAGACATTGAACAATTTTTAACAACTTATTTGCAAGAAGCCGAACAAGTTGGCATAATTAATACACAAGTCGACAAGCTAATTACTGTTCTCTCTGTATCGGATGGACAGAATATTGAAAGTAGCTTGCGGTTTTTCTTGGGTCGAGGTCAAGGACTTACTCCTTCTGGCGATGATCACCTTATAGGTTTATTGGCTGTACATGCAGTAGTTAATTTATTCTCTAAAGAAGCACTGGATATGTTGTGGACATTAGTCGTCAATGAACAGTTAACAACGGATGTAAGCCGAGAATATTTGATTTATGCACTAGAGGGAAAGTTCAGTTCTACAGTTGTGGAGGCAACTGTTGCACTGACACAACCAACGAATATAGATAAATTAAAACCATTGATCGAACGATTGCTTGATACGGGTCATAGTTCTGGAACGGATACAGTGTTCGGTATGCTATTAGGTTTGTTAATTAAGAGGAGGAAATTAAAGTGGCAGAAAAAATAGTAATCGCACTCGGAGGAAATGCAATTCTCCAACCAAAACAGGAAGCAACATATGAGAACCAATATGAAAATGTACGTATTAGTACAGAAATCATCTCGAAAATAGTGAAAAACGGTCACACTGTTATTGTGACACATGGCAATGGTCCACAAGTTGGCAACATACTGCGTCAAAACGAAGAAGCGAAAGATGTTGTCCCTCCATTTCCATTAGATGTATGTAGTGCTGAATCACAAGGTTTTATCGGTTATATGATGGAACAAACATTAAAAAATGAGTTGACTAAATTAGGATTGAATAGAGAAGTTGTCAGTTTGCTGACACAAACAGAAGTAGATCCGAACGATGTAGCATTTGAAGATCCTTCTAAGCCAATTGGTGTGTTCTATTCGGAAGAAGAAGCGAAGCTACTGGCAGAAGAAAAAGGTTGGATAGTAAAAGAAGACGCTGGACGAGGTTGGAGACGAGTAGTTGCTTCACCGGAGCCGAAATCTATTTTGAGCTCAGAAACAATTAAGAGACTAACTGATGATGAAGTTATTGTCATCGCTGCAGGCGGTGGCGGTATCCCGGTCATGCGTGAAAAAGACGGCAGACTAAAAGGTGTTGAAGCTGTTATTGACAAAGACCGCAGTGCTTTCCGTCTGGCAGAAGAATCAAAGGCCGATGTACTTATGATTTTAACAGATGTGAATAACGTATTTGTCAACTATGGCAAGCCAGATCAAAAAGCTCTTGGCTCTATTACACTTGAAGAAGCTAAGATATATGCGGATGAAGGTCAATTCTCTGCAGGCAGTATGGGTCCTAAAATGGAAGCAGCCATGAAATTTGCTGAGTTAGGTGGACGAGCTATCATTTGTTCTCTTGGTCAGGCAGATTTGGCTGTGGAAGGAAAAGCAGGTACGCAAATAACAAAGGTACAGTAAATAGTATTATTTAGTTTTGTATACGATAAAGTTATTAAGTAAGCCAATCGGTAAAAGTGAAATTTAAAGGAGGAATTGTGTGAAAAAGAAACGATCCCGCTCATTTCGAGAAGAGTTAAGCTATTCGTTTTTGGCGATTGGGTTGACGGCTATTATTACATTGGGGATTTTTCAGTTTTTTCAGCTTTCCTCCTTAATCAAAGACAATCAGCATAGCCAGACGAAAGTAACGGAATTTTTAGAGGATAATATTGAATCGTATATGGCGGAGCATAGTCGAATCATTGATACGATGGCTGCGATGGTTTCCCCTTTGCTAGAAGCAGATGAAATGCAGAAAGTTGAACAAACGTTGGCTGATATTAAACAGCATTACCCGGGTTTCGTTAATTTATATGTTGGAAATATATATGGTGAGTCGCTTGTTTTCTATCCACCTATTTACACAGATGGTGCCAATCGAGAACACATCGATTTCAGTGATCGATCTTATTACAGTAATCTGTTAGAAACGAAACGACAAGTAGTTTCACACGTTTTTCACGGAAGAGGTGGAACGGATATACTGCTTGTTGCTATTGTGTCACCAATTTTTAACAGCAGTGGTGAGATGCAAGGTTATATTTTGGGGGCAATTGATTTAAATGCATTAGGCGAATACGTATCGACTAGGATTTCTGGTGAAGCAAATTATGCTGTCTTGTTAGATCAAGAGAATAACGTAATTATTCATCCGGATATTGATACAAAAACAGAAATGGTCAATTTCGGTGATTCAAAAATTGTTAAGATCATCAATGAAAATGAGGCTAAGTCTGTTAATAGTTTGACCATCAAAGCGGAAGAGCGAGAAAAGGAATTTATTACCTATACCAAAACACCCAATCTGGGCTGGACGTTATGGATAGCCAATCCAATCACACTAATAATGAAGCCACTGCGAGATGCAGCGCTTACTATTTTTTGGTTTATTCCTTTAACTGCACTTCTGGTCGTTTTAGCAAGTCTTTTCTTAAGCGCTAGGCTTGAACGGACGATCCGCAATTTACTGAACACAATCAAACGATACTCCACCAGTTATAAGTCCAACCAACCTGTACAAATTGCCGAGCAGATTAAAGGACCACAAGAAATGACCGATCTGCTTACCCACTTCAATGAAATGCTATTCGAAATCGAAGAAAATCGAGCTGAGCTTATAGAGTTGAACACGCAGCTTGAAGCACGTGTAAATGAGCGAACGGCAAATCTAGAAATGCGGAATGCAGAACTATCAGCAGTGAACAAGCTGATTACTCCGGTTTCTTCAGAGATTGATTTGCCTCGTTTTATTCAAATGTGTTTGCAAAAGGTAGAACCAACGATACCATTTTCCATCCACATTTGGTACCACGAATTAGCTGTTACACGAGAAAAAATATATACAAAAGTTGGTTTACAGTATTACTTGGAACAATATGTTCAAGGTACGAATCAGCATATAGAACCTATTATTTTAAGTGGACTGCCTAATGGTTATCTTATAGTTGATCTAGCAGAAGGACAGACAATTGAATCGAAAGAGCAATCTTTTCTACAAACCTTTTCTCGATCGTTAGCAATTATGATGCAGAATAAGCTTCTTTTTGAACGCTATCGGAACAAACATGCGGAGTTAGATGCTGTTCTTGAAAGTATGTCAGAAGGAATTATGTTATTAAATAATGACTACCAAGTGGAGTACGTGAATGAATCATTTTTGAACGTTATAGAAGGAGAAGGATTGTATGCTCCACTACATCGTTTGTCGGATGTCTTAAACAGGCTTAGCATCTTATTCGAAAGCACCGAAGAAGAGCTATTATGTTATTTTAATGGCGATAATAGTGAGTTGAAATTGGAGTGCAAGATGGACAATGGAGAAACTGATTTTTATATGTTGCACAAGTTTTCTGTTATCTCAGATGACAAAAAAATTGGTGAAGGGCTGCTTATCCGTGACATTACAAAGGAAGAGGAAATTGATACACTGAAAAACAATCTAATTTCACTAACATCACATGAGTTCAAGACACCAATTACAAACATCCGGGGAAGTGTCGAGACATTGTTACGAGATAATGTGGAGTGGGAACCAGACTTTCAACGTGAGTTACTAGAGGGAGTACATGAAGATATTGAACGTATTCAACAGTTAGTCGACGACTGGATGGACATTTCAAAAATTGAATCAGGTTCATTGTATATTGAACGTAACATGGTACGAGCAGATCACGTTATCGAAAAGTCGATTGATTTGATACCGTTGATTATAAAGCAAGATGCAAAGATCAGGTTTTACAATAAAACAGAAAATGATATATTTTTTTATGCAGACAAAACACGTGTACAGCAAGTGTTGGTAAATTTATTCACTAATGCACTTCGATACAATGATCAACCTCAGAAGAAGATTGACATTACACTTCAAAAAAAGGGTGATTATTTGACAATTGTTGTTTCGGATAATGGAATTGGTATCGCAAAAGAACATCTGCAAAAAGTATTTAATCGTTTCTATCAAGTTGATTTGTCTGCTACAAGACGCTCTGGTGGAACAGGGCTTGGTTTGTCGATTTGTGAAGGAATTATGGAAGCACATGAAGGGAAAATTGAAGCTGACAGCATACCTGGAAAAGGCAGTACGTTTACACTTTACTTTCCGTTAAGAGAGGGTGATGAGGGATGAAACAAAAAATATGTGTGGTAGATGACGAAGCCAAAATATTACGATTCATCTCAGCGAACTTGCGTTCAGTCGGTTATGATGTGGTGACAGTAGCTTCCGGAGAAGAATTGTTAGAGAAGTATGATCTCATTTCACCAGATTTGATATTGCTTGATATTATGATGCCAGGCAAAGATGGTTTTTACGTGTTAAAAGAACTTCGAAAGTTTTCGCATACACCAATTATTATGTTAACTGCTCGTAGCAATCCGAAAGATAAAGTGAGTGGATTGAATTTGGGTGCAGATGATTACTTAACCAAACCATTTTCTTTAGATGAGCTTTTTGCTAGAGTAAATGCCGTCTTGCGTAGAAGCCAGCCATCCCTAACTGAAGGAAACTTTATTGCTTCTTCCATCATTGAGACAGGTTCTCTTCAAATAGATGTAGGCAGCAAGCGAGTATGGATTGATGAAGAAGAATTGAAATTTACACAAACAGAGTTTCTATTGTTAGAAATATTAGCTATTAATTTAGACAAGGTCGTGCAACACGAAACGCTTCTTTCAGAAGTTTGGGGTCCGCAATATCGGGATGATGTGGAGTATTTACGTGTCGGTATTGCTCGGATTAGGCGGAAAATTAAAGAAAGACTAAAAGAACCTGAGGAGTTTATTATTACATACCCAGGCCTTGGTTATATGTTGAAAAGTATAACTAAAACAGTGTAGGTTAATATGAAAAAGTGTGTATTGCATCAATACAATGTGGTTTGTTGGCTGAGGTGAAGGCAGCATAATGCTGGTCTCATGGCAGCCATTTTTTTGTTTATGAACTTCTAAGAAACTTTATAAAAATTTAATGTTTTCGCAATGTCACGCAACTTGATTTTATTCGTCTGCAATGCTGGATATCGTATGCTATGAGTGCAAGGTAAATGATCATTTCCTGAAGTTACAGAAAAAATGAGGAGGCACTCATAATGGGAAAGCAAGCACATAGTAATGGCGAGAAGAAAGAACTGATCCCTTATTGGTTCAAAGCCGTTATTGTATTCTTTCTTGGATGGATTGCAATATATGCGACCCGTGCGATTTTGAATCCTGTCATGGACAATATTCAAAACGAGTTTAGCCTGTCTGCTAGTCAACTTGGTATGATTAGTAGTATTTTCTTTATCGGATATGCAGGACTAAACATTCCATCAGGTATTTTGGGCGACAAAATTGGTAAAAAGAAAGTATTAGTACCTGGAATTATTTTATTCGGTATATTCGCAGCTATAGCAGGTACAATGTCTTCATTCTTCTTATTTGTTTTAATGTGGTTGTTAGTAGGTATTTTCCAAGGGTTTTATTATGGACCACAATATGGGCTTTCTTCAGAAGCTATTCCGAAGAAACATCTCACTTTAGGTTCAGCAATAATAAACAGTGGTATGGCTTTTGGTCTATCAGCAGGGTACTACTTATCCACTTTTACCATTCAAGCAGGAATGTCTTGGAGAACACCATTTTACATCATTGCAATACCGGTTGTAATTATCGGATTACTCATGTGGTGGATTATAAAAGAAAACCCGAAAAAGCGGGAAGCTAATACAACAGAAGTTAAAAAAGAGAAATTAAAATTGAGCGTGTTGTTTAAAAATCGCAACTTGATTTTATCTTACATTACAATTTTTAGTTCTATTTATGGTTTCTTTGTAGTAGTTACGTGGTTACCATACTATCTGCAACATGCTCGTGGCATTGAAGGAAGCGCTGTAGCAACAGTATCATCCCTCGTACCTTGGGCAGCTATTCCAGCATCCATTCTGTTCAGTTGGATTGCCGATCGTTTAGGCAAGAGCCGTCCAGTATTGCTAGTGATGTTACCAATGTCACTAATTTCACTTGTTTCTATAGTAGCATTTGACAATATGACTGTATTGTATATTGCACTTATAGGTTACGGTATATTCGGTAAATTGAGTACAAATCCAGTATTGGTTGCCGTTGTGGCAGATAATGCTCCGAAGTCTTCTTATTCAACTGCATTTGGTGTTTATAACTTTATTGGGATGTGTGGTTCCATATTAGCTCCATACCTAACAGGGTTTTTGACCGATATTACAGGTAGTCTGAATATGGGCTTTTATTTTGCAGGTTTCCTGCTTATCATTGGTACTATAGCAGCATCTCTCATTCGTGAAGATGACCGGAGAAAGAAGCCAGATGAGATAGCCGCTGCCTAAAAGCAATGAACAAGTCGGTAATTGTTGTGGCTGAGTAATAAAAAATAAATCCCTTGATCCCCAGTGATTAAGGGTTTTGTTTTATTTGTAGTTAAATTAGAAATATTAATAATTTTACAGGAAGCTTTATTTAAGTGTAGTTGACAACTAAATAACAGTGTTATATAATTATCTCGAATTCGAGATAATAAACAGAGGTGACCATCATGAATGAAATCCGGGAGGAATTAGCTAATGAGATGCATGACGAGCAGTTATCACTTAAACTATTCATAGTATTAACAAGAGCGTTGAATGCTGTGAAGAAGTGTGTTGAAGATGATATAAAGCGATTAGGACTCAATCCTACGGAATTTGCTGTTCTAGAGTTGATTTATAGCAAAGGAGAGCAACCTATTCAAAAAATTGGCGAAAAAGTGCTTATTGCTAGTAGTAGTATTACTTATGTTGTAGACAAGTTAGAAAAAAAAGCTCTAATTAAGCGAAAACCATGCCCCAAAGATCGGCGTATTACGTATGCGGTTATTACGACAGAGGGTTCTGAATTGATGAATGAAGTTTTTCCAACGCATAGAGCAGCTATTGCTAACATTATGGCTGGTTTATCCGTAAGTGAAAAGCAAGTGATGATCGAACAATTAAAAAAATTAGGTTACTATGCTCAGCAGATGTAATTTTTTTTAATCATATATCTCTAATTAGTAATATATTAATTGATAATAGATGAAGTGGAGTTAAAAAATATTAAATATTTTTTAGGGAAAAATACGTAAAAATTAAACGTTTAATAACGATACGATTGGACAGTATTTAATATACTTTGGAGGGATTAGAAATGAGTAAAAAGACGATGGGAATACATCACATCACAGCTATTGTAGGACATCCACAGCAAAACATTGATTTCTATGCAGGGGTACTTGGATTACGTTTAGTAAAACAAACGGTGAACTTTGACGATCCAAACACGTATCATCTTTATTTTGGAGATGAAGGGGGAAATCCTGGAACTATTATTACTTTCTTTCCTTGGGCAGGCGCTCGTCAAGGAGTTATAGGAGATGGTCAAGTAGGAGTGACAAGTTATGTGGTACCTATAGGAGCATTCAAATTTTGGGAGGAACGATTAAGAAAATTCGAAATACCTTTTACAATCGCTAATCGTTTTAATGAGCAATATTTACAATTTGCTGATCCGCACGGTCTATTATTAGAAATTGTAGAACGTGAAGCAGGGGAACAAAACAAATGGCAATTTGGTGGAGTAACGCCTGACGTTGCAATTAAAGGTTTCGGTGGCGCTACATTGTTCTCTGCTCAGCCCAAGAAGACGGCAAAGTTGCTTGAATCAGTAATGGGGTTAAAACGGATGGATGAAGATGGGGATTTCATTCGTTTTTATTCGACAGCAGCTATTGGGAATGTAATTGATCTAAAAATTACTTCAGCTGGAAGAGGGCAAATGGGTGTTGGGACGGTTCATCATATTGCTTGGAGAGCTGCTGATGATAGTGATCAATTAGAATGGCAAAAACATGTAGCTACCCATGGTTATCATGTAACTCCAGTGCAAGATCGTAATTACTTTAATGCGATATATTTCAGAGAAGAAGGAGAAATATTATTCGAAATTGCGACAGATCCTCCAGGGTTTGCTCATGATGAGTCACAGGAGACGATGGGAGAGAAGTTAATGTTACCTGTACAATATGAGCAATATAGAGAGCAACTGGAACGGAGTTTAATACCGATTAAAGTGCAGGAATTACAATAACTAACACAGGGATGGTGTTTATGCGATCTATAGATCCGAATTTGAATACAGCCAAAGAAAATCATAAATTACTCATTGGTAGTGTTGTGCCACGTCCTATAGCATTCGTTACATCATTATCAGAAAATGGTGTTTTAAATGGTGCACCGTTTAGCTTCTTTAATATCGTATCTTCTAATCCGCCAATGATCTCGCTATCTATACAGCGTTCTGGTGGAAGACAAAAAGATACTGCCAACAATATTACACATACGAAAGAATTCGTCGTTCATATCGTGGATGAGCATAACGTGGAGCAAATTAATAAAACGGCTGCTAGTTTGCTACCTGACCAAAGTGAAGTAGAACTAGCTGAATTGACTTCTATTACTAGTACGAAAATTAAAGTGCCTGGAATTCAACAAGCAAAGGTTCGAATGGAATGTAAATTAGAACAAGTACTAGAACTTGGTGCCGATGGTAACGTAAGCTGTGACTTGGTTATTGGAAAAGTAGTACAATTTCATGTGCAAGATGATATTTATGAAAATGGAAGGATTAACGTTAGAGGCTTGGCAGCTGTTAGCCGATTAGCTGGAGTCAACTATGCGAAAATTGGTGATTTATTTTCTTTAGAAAGACCAGAATAGCTATTTGAATGAATGAAAAGTGAGAGGATGATACGAATTGCAACATGTTTTTAATAAGGGACAGATGCTAATCAACGAACACTCTTGTTACTTCATGGAGCGGGTGGCAACCCATATGGAACGAGCGTAACAGTAGGACAAGATGGGAAAATGATAGAGGACGTGGAAGCAGCAGTAAAACATCAAGCGAAACGTACAATTACAGTTGCTGAATGGGTAAAGAAAGGTAACCAATAACATAGCGAAATGCAAAAAAAGTCAATCTCTTGATCAATGTCAATAATTTTATTTTATGGAAGACGAGAATTAGTGGAATATGATAACCCAAACATATGGTGGTATAACTATTATTTTAATATGTTTACAGTGGCTCAGGTTGCGCTATAGGATAGGGGCGAGTCGCCCCTTGTGCTACATTGTTTTATAAATTGTGGTGTTGATATGGTGACGCTTGATAATGGTAATTAGGACTTTGTTCGACATCGTTATAACTAACGTGAAATAGATCTGTTGTTGCTGGTGAAAGTGGTGGTACTAACCATGACCAGCGACCAGTAATTGAACGCCCAGCATCTTGTTCTTTTCGTTCGAATTGTTTAAATTGTACAGCGGCTGTGTGATGATCTACTATCGTTACTTTTTCTTTTTTGTAGGAATGCAAGACTGCTATATTGAGTTCTACTAGTGCTTGGTCTTTCCATAATGTTGAGGCATGGCTTGTATTTAAATGCAACGCTTTTGCGATATCAACTAATTTATTATATCTATCTTTATCTGCTAAATTTCGTGCTCCTATTTCTGTCCCCATATACCAACCATTGAATGGTGCTGCTGTGTAACTGACCCCACCAATTTCTAAGAGCATATCAGAAACAATCGGAACGGCATACCAACGCATATTTAAATCACTAATCGCCTGTGAAGTAGGATGTTCAATAGGTACTTCTTTAACGATAGTAGCTGGTATTTCAAATAAAACAGGTGTACGATCATCGATTTGGATAACTAGTGGTAAAATATCGTATGCTCCACATAGTGGTTTCCATCCAAGTGCTATACATTGCTTTGTAAAAGAGATGGAAGCGGGATCACCAATAATGGAACCGTCTTTTTGTACGTAACCAGCATATCTCAGTAATTGATGATTCCATATTCTAACTTCTTTTAATGATCCATTCACTACCATCGATTGCTGAAAAATAGAGATAGTCGAACGAATTTTTCCATTATTAGTAGCATATTCAATATGTTGTAATAATGCATCGGCAATACTTTTTTCATCTGTTAATGAACGATGATCAAACACCTGCAATGACTCCCAAAAAAATCGTCCAATACAGCGATTACTATTGCGCCAAGCTAGCTTTGAACCGTACTCAAGCTCGAGACAAGTATGTTCGTATGTACCATGTTGATCTATTTGTTGTTGTATATGGACTAACCGCTGATCTATTTCGGATTGAGATTTTCCCAATTCTGTGTAGCAATTAGAAATGAATTTTTTCGCTTCATTAAAAACTTCCGCAGCAATCATGATTTACTCCTCTTTAGCAGTAATTTACCATTATATTTAATATAGACCTTTTAGAATAATGATAATTGAAATTGTTTGTACGTTCTCTTTGTTGAAAATAGAATATATTCACTATCCCATATTGATTATACAATTTAGATCGACAACTATCCAAGCTTAGATTATCTATTCTGTCTCAATTAGGATGTGAATTCCATCTGTTTATAGCTTACTATTGTATGAAGGAATATTATCTTACACTTACAGTGAGCCATGGACACTAATATTGCGCTGGTGAGTATAACTTGTTACATTGTAAATAGCACAAAAAATTTGACAATCGCTGACTTTTATATGATAATGAGAATGAGTGTCTGATTAGAATAATTATTGATAACGAAGTTACGTTATTAGTTGTTTAATCGGAAGACTCGTTTACGGAGAAGGAGCAAGAAGGTGTTGCAAAGTGGAGTATACTGTTTTGTTTTTGGTAAACAATACTTACGAAGCGGCGTTACATTAACTTGTGAATTTTCAGAAAATACAAGAATCAGCCAAAAGGCCAATATATTATTCTATAGGAGGAATTACTAATGTCTTTAATCGGAAAAGAAGTTTTGTCGTTCAACGCATCAGCATATCATAGCGGTACTGGTCAATTTATCGAGGTTTCTGACGAAAACTTAAAAGGGCAATGGAGCATTGTATGTTTCTACCCAGCAGACTTTACATTCGTATGTCCTACTGAGCTTGAAGATTTGCAAAATCAATACGATGAGCTAAAAAAATTAGGGGTAGAAGTATATTCCGTTTCTACAGATACTCATTTTACACATAAAGCATGGCATGACCATTCTGATGCAATTAGCAAATTGCGTTATGTTATGGTTGGCGATCCATCTCAAAAAATTTCTCGTAACTTCGAAGTGTTGGATGAAGAAAGTGGTCTAGCACAACGCGGTACATTTATCGTTGATCCAGACGGTATCGTACAAGCAGCAGAAATTAATGCTGACGGTATCGGTCGTGATGCAAGTACATTGGTTGGTAAAGTGAAAGCTGCACAATATGTTCGCAACAATCCAGGTGAAGTATGTCCAGCAAAATGGCAAGAAGGATCTGAAACATTGAAACCTAGCCTTGATCTTGTAGGTAAGATTTAAGGAGCGTTTGATATGCTACTAGATGACACAATAAAAGCGCAATTAGCTCAATACCTGGAGCTGTTGGAAGGCGAAGTGTTACTGAAAGTAAGTGCAGGAACTGATCAAGTTTCCCAAGAAATGTTGCAATTAGTAGATCAAATAGCAACGATGTCTACTTTGATTAAAGTAGAGAAAACAGAATTAGAACGTACACCAAGTTTTAGTGTGAATCGTGTTAATGAAGATACAGGCATTACGTTTGCCGGCGTTCCTCTTGGACATGAATTTACTTCTTTAGTATTAGCGTTGTTGCAAGTGAGTGGTCGTGCTCCAAAAGTAGATGAATCTGTTATAGAGCAGGTTAAAAACTTAGATGGAACGTACCATTTTGAAACTTATGTTAGCTTAAGTTGTCAAAACTGTCCGGATGTTGTACAAGCGCTTAATACGATGAGCGTATTAAATGCAGGTATTACTCATACGATGATAGATGGGGCTGCCTTTAAAGAAGAAGTAGAAAGCAAAGATATTATGGCAGTGCCAACGGTGTTTTTAAATGGCGAGCCGTTTGGTAGCGGTCGTATGGCGCTGGAAGAAATTCTTGCGAAACTCGGCAGTACACAAGATGCCTCTGCTTTTGCGGATAAAGATCCTTATGATGTACTTGTCGTAGGTGGTGGACCAGCTGGTGCTAGTGCAGCGATCTATGCTGCTCGTAAAGGCATTCGTACTGGTATTGTTGCTGATCGATTTGGTGGTCAAATATTGGATACTGCATCGATTGAAAACTTTATTAGTGTGAAGCATACAGAAGGTCCGCGATTAGCTGCGAGTTTGGAAGAACACGTCAAAGAATATAATATCGATGTGATGAAACTACAGCGTGCTAAACGTTTGGAAAAGAACGATCTTATTGAGATTGAACTTGAAAACGGCGCGGTATTGAAAAGTAAAACGGTTATTTTATCAACAGGTGCTCGTTGGCGTAATGTCGGCGTTCCTGGGGAAATGGAATTTAAAAATAAAGGCGTTGCGTACTGTCCTCACTGTGATGGACCACTATTTGAAGGTAAGCGGGTAGCTGTTATAGGCGGAGGAAACTCTGGAATTGAAGCAGCTATCGACCTTGCTGGTATTGTGGAGCATGTAACTGTGCTGGAGTTTATGTCTGAACTTAAAGCAGATGCCGTATTACAAAAAAGACTACACAGTTTACCTAACGTAACGGTATTTACTAATGTGCAAACAAAAGAAATTACTGGTACGGATAGAGTAAATGGTATCACTTTTGTAGATCGAGAATCTGGTGAAGAGAAGCATGTTGAGCTTGCTGGAGTATTCGTACAAATCGGCCTAGTCCCTAATACGGATTGGCTTGGTGATACAGTAGAACGCAACAAGTTCGGTGAAATTGTTATCGATGCACGTGGAGCAACCAGTGTTCCTGGTGTATTCGCAGCAGGTGATTGCAGTACAACACCGTACAAACAAATCATTATTTCGATGGGCTCGGGTGCGACTGCTTCATTAAGTGCATTTGATTACTTAGTTAGAAATTAATGATTGAGTTTTAGTCAGATGAGGTGTCTTATACCGTCCAACAGGCGGTGTAGAGCACCTCATCTTTTTTGTTGCAAAGTATTAATTGATGAACCATTCAAATCATTTTCCTATTGATGATAGACATGTTATGATGATGAAAATAAGAATGATGTTGAAATGAGAATAGGGGGAAAAAGTGTGAAAGTAAAAGTTTGGATTCCGTTTATTGTAATGGCATTGTTGTTGGCTGCATGTGGTGGCAATGGGGGTAGTAACAAGGCGGAGATGACAGAAGATCAAGTGAAAGAATTAGTAAATGAATATAGTGTTGGTGATTTTAAAAATATTAGTGCATCTATTACATCGGATGAGTTAATTATTACAGACGAAAAACAGAAAAAAACAGTATATACATTGCCAGAAGCAGAGTTTTTTGTATCAATCGCACCATTTGAAAACCAAACACATCCATGTGGTATTCATAGTTTGACTGGATGCCAAGGGGAAATGGTTACAGAGGAATTTGATGTTCATATTGTAGATGAAAGTGGCAAAGTCATTATTGACGAGAAAATGGCAACATTAGAAAATGGCTTTATTGATCTGTGGTTACCTCGTGATCAAAAATATCAAGTTACCATCAAGCAAGGTGACAAACAAGTAACTTCTGAAATAACTACATTCAAAGGCGATAATACATGTATAACGACAATGCAGCTTCTATAAATAAGCTAACATAATTGCCTAACCTGTCCCATATAATGAAACAGACAAGCGTTACTGTGTGTGTTTCGCAGATTATGGATGGAGATAGGTGAGGTGGTTGTGTATGGGTCGGTGGAAGCGGCATGTTGTTATTTGGTTATCGTATAAAGGAATGCTGCGCTTATCGCTCGCGCTCGTAGCTGTAGTAGTAGTCGTTTTTTTGATGAGTCAACGTATTACTCCAGAAAGTAAATGGACATATTTCAACTTGCCACTAGCCAATCAAAAGATTGTTATCGATGCTGGACATGGAGGAGTAGATGGTGGAGCGGTAAGCAAGCAAGGGTTGATTGAAAAAGATTTAAATTTAGCCATCGCTTTGCAATTACGAGATTATTTACAGCAATCAGGTGCAACAGTAGTTATGACTCGAGAAGGCGATTACGATTTGGCTAGTGCGGATCAAAAAAAGTATAGTAAGCGTAAAACGGAAGATTTATTGCGTCGAGCAGCGATTATTAAGAAAGAAAACCCTACGATTGTTATTAGTGTTCATATGAATAGTGTACCATCGCCTAAGTGGTCAGGAGCACAAACTTTTTATTATGCCGGAAATCAAGCTAATGGAATGAAGTTAGCAGAATTAATACAAGAAGAGTTGCGTCAAAATTTACAAAATACATCACGTTCTGTAGGAGAAGCGGCGAATGTATATTTGTTAAAAGAGATTACGTCATCGCCAATGGCATTAGTAGAGGTCGGATTTTTGTCGCATCCAGAAGAGGCAGTTCGGTTAGCCGATGCAGAATACCAGCGAAAAGTAGCAGCTTCTATTTATCAAGGGGTTTTACGATTTAGTGCAGAAAAAACGTTAGAATAGTAAACGATATCGGATGCATTGTTAGTACCTCACCTATGATATAATATGAAGAGTACAAGCTGATAAGAATAAAGGTGGGGAAAAATAGATGTTGTCACGTGAACAAGCAATAGAAGTAATAACGGAAGCGATGGCTCCATTTCAAGCGGAAGATGTAATATTTCGGGACGTTATGGTACGAAATGAAACAGTTTCTCTTACGGTTATAGGTGCTACTGCTATGCAAGAAGAAAAAGTTAAAGAAGCATTAATAGCCGTACTTGTACCGTTTGGTGTGGAAACGGTACATTGTCGCTTCCGAGTGGCGGCACCAGAAGCAGATGAAGCAGGTGGTCAACCAGGGAAAGTAGCAGGAACAGCTATTGGACATGGTAGTAATTTGAGCAGTTCATTGCTCGATCCGGATAACAATGTGACGTTCATTGCTATTGCAAGTGGAAAAGGTGGCGTTGGAAAATCAACAGTTACTGTTAACTTGGCTGTAGCACTAGCACGTGCAGGTAAACGAGTTGGCATAATTGATGCTGATATTTACGGTTTCAGTGTTCCTGATATGATGGGAATTGAAGAACGACCTGAAGTAATAAATGATAAGATCATTCCAATCAATCGCTTCGGAGTAAAAGTTATTTCCATGGGTTTTTTCGTGGAAGACAACAATCCGATTGTTTGGCGAGGTCCGATGCTTGGCAAGATGCTTCGTAATTTCTTCCAAGAAATTGAATGGGGAGAGATGGATTACATATTGTTAGATTTGCCACCAGGAACAGGTGATATTGCACTTGATATTCATCAAATGATTCCACATAGCAAGGAAATAATTGTGACCACTCCACATGCAACTGCGGCGTTTGTAGCGGCTAGGGCTGGTGCGATGGCTATTAAAACAGAACATGAAATTATCGGTGTAGTTGAAAACATGTCTTATTATGTCTCCACATCTACTGGAGAAAAAGAGTACGTATTTGGTCGTGGCGGCGGTGCTAGATTAGCGGAAACATTGAACAGTGAGTTGTTAGCACAAATTCCATTAGGTCAACCGGAAAATCATCCAATGGAAGCTGATTTCTCGCCATCCGTATATAAAAGCGAATCTGCAATTGGACAACTGTATGATGAATTAGCGGAATCTGTTATTTCCAATTGTGAATAGTATGTAGAACAAGCACTAAGTAACGAGTCGGTTACTATAGTGCTTGTTTTTCTATAATTTAATGAAATTATTTAGGAAGTGGAAGCGGGTGTAACTCATTATTGCTCCTCTTCTTCTTTTTGTTGCTGATCTTGTTGTTCATCTTCACCACTTTGTTCCTCTTCTTGTCCCTTTTCTTCTGATTGACCATCTTGCGGTTCCTGCTGTTCTTGATCCTGTCCTTGCCCTTCATCTTGTCCTTTTTCTTGCCCTTCTTCTTTTTGTTTTTGCACTTTTTCATTCGGCTTTATTTGAAGCTCTTCTTTTACTGCTGCTTTCATTAAATCTAACATTTCAAGGCGGAAAATCGGATTTTGCATAGCATCCTGTATCATGGACATTAACTCTTTTCGGTACTGACCGCTTTTTAAAACTTCCAGTATAAGCTTATCCATTTCTGGCGTTCGCATCGCTTTGATCATATCCGCCTGATACGTAGGATCTTTAATAAGTTGCTTATGAATGTTTTTATTGTCTTTATTAATTGCTTTGGCGAATTCGCCTGCGAATCGAACATCGGTCATCAAGCTTTTAATAACGCGATCATAGCCTGGAGAGCTTATAACTTCTTTTACCGCTAATCGTACCTCTTCTTGATCTTGGACAGAAAGTAATTGTGAAGACTGCGCCTTATAGCCTGTCATCTTTTCCGCAGATTCTTGTAGTGCTTTTTGGGCGTCTTCTGTTTTCAAAATATCGATAACCATCGATTTCATGTCCTTGTAATTCATTTGTTGAGGCTGAGGCTCTGACCCGCAACCTGTTAATAATGCAACAAAAAATATAGTGAAAAGTGTAGAGAAAAAGCGCATATTTATTTACTCCTTTCGAGATACAACTACAAACAGATTGTAAGATAATCTTATTATGCTCATTGTTCACGGGATTATCATCGAAAAGAGTTAGCTTTTTGTTGTGATCGTGGTAAAATAAAGGCAAAACAACAGGAGGCAAATTAGTGTGACAATAAGAAAATGGTTCTTTTTATTTTGGAGTACGATGGCGATTAGCGCTGTTGTATGCGTTGTCGTAGGTTCGATTATGTTGCTCACGAATCAAGAATTCGGATTTTTAGGATTTGAAGCAACTGGATTTAATGCAATGATGATGGCAATTTCAGGCTTGTTAATTGGTGTATTTAGTCAAATGGGATTTTTCGCTTATTTAACACTTAATTACATTGCGCTTAGTGTATTTCGTAAAAAGTATTTATGGAATACGCTCCAAGGCTACATTACTGTATTTGCCATTTTCGCGATGGGTTATGTGTTATACATAGAGAAAACTAATAACTGGTTATTTTGGGTATTACCATTGGGGTTAGTGTTGCTATCTGTGTTAGGTACAGTTATTAAAATTAAACAAACGAATCGTTCGGCGTTAGTACCAACTATGTTTTTACTTTTTACGATTACATTTATCGAAGCTTGGCCAGCTATTCAAGGTGAGCCTAATATTGCCGCTGTTATATTTATGATATCTCCGTTGTTTGCTTGTAATTTTTATCAAAATATGATGATGCATCGGTTACTTAAAAAAAATGAAGCCGATTCGGCAGTAATTACTGCAAAACCGGCTAATTCTTAACTTTTAGTTCGTCATTGATGAAGAAAATGAGTTAACATCTATTTTATTAAATGTTGTTTTATCTTGTACGGGTTTGCCTTGTACTTCCGTTTGTGTAAGCAGATTGGAGACGGAGGCAAACTCGTATCCTTTTGTACGTAGCTGCTCGACGATGGCTGGAAGTGCTAGATGAGTTTGTTGAACAGTATCACTAGCGTGAAGTAAAATAATATCGCCTGGTTGAGCATTAGATACGACGCGATCGACAATTTTTTCAGTACCAATATTCATCCAATCCATGGAGTCGGTATTCCACTGAATAACTTTATAGTTGAGATCACTAGCAATTCTTAATACTCGTTTGTCGAAATCACCGTTTGGCAATCGCAGCAACTGAGGTTTTTCTCCTACAATGTTGGACAAAATAGTGTGAGCTGTAGAAATTTGTTTGTGTATTTCTTCATTTTCTAACTTGCTGTAAAATTCATGCTTGTGTCCATTGCTACCTATTTCAAAACCAGCGTCTTGAATTTTTTTGACTAGTTCAGGCTCTGTTTGTGCCCATAAAGAAGAAATAAAGAAGGTTGCTTGTGTAATATTCTTTTCTTTTAATACTTCCAAAATTGGTTCTACTCGTTTGTTCCCCCAGCTGATGTCAAAGGTGAGTGCAACTACTTTGTTGTCTGTTACTACGTTGTAGATGGCAGCAGGTTGTTCCGTAGGAGCAAATACAGAAATATTTTCTCGCTCGGAATAAATGACACCTACGGCAAATACGAGAGCAATGAGTAAAAATACATATTTTTTAATTTTTCGACCGCTCCATACAAAAAACATATTCATTAGGATAGGCTCTCCTCTCTTTTGGAAACTGTTGCTTGTACTACAATTTATGCTCGTACTAGAAAGATATTCGTATGAAATGAAAATATATTTTAAAAATAGACAAGGGGATCGGAATACTATGTTTAAGTGGCAAGCGATAAAACAACATTTTAAAGAAATGCGCACTTATATTGGTGTTAGTATTGTCTTATTTTTGGCAGGTACTTTTGTTGGGGCTACGGATCATAGCTTTGCCAGCTTTTTGGATGGTCAATTGGCAGGGTTGGAACAGCTTAGTGATGCTATATCACAATCTAAAAACGTTGCCTTAGTTTCTTTTTTAATTATCTTTTTAAATAATGCTGTTAAAGCGGTTATAACGATATATTTGGGCGCTTTTTTTGCTTGGTTTCCTATTAGTTTTTTAACTATTAATGGTATGGTTTTAGGATATATGTTTCAAAAAATTGCTGAAGAAAAATCGATGTCTGTAGCCTTTGAAGTATATGCAAAAGGAATATTGCCGCATGGATGGATTGAAATTCCTGTCATTATTGTGGCGGCTGCTTATGGCGTACGATTCGGTGTGTTAATGATGCAATTGGTTATACATAGTATTTTTTCAAGATCCAAGCTAAAACAAACGTTGAATAACTTGCGATATTTTTTAATAAGGTCTGTTCCTGTGGCGATCTTGGTTGTTGTGTTTTTACTGATTGCAGCCATTATTGAAAGTACATTAACCCCATTAATTTTATCAATTTAGAAAATTGATGTAATAAAATTTCCAATTATTGAGCATAACAGTAAAGCGGTCATTACAACATGAGTTGCTGATGATAGGCAACAGCGGTTTATCTCGCTATGGGATTTAACTAGCTATAAAGGCGTATTCGCATGTTATGCACAATAAGGGGGACTGTATATAAATGTTAGGAATGTTGTTTAATGAAAGAGAGTGTAAAGAACTACACTATATGCTACGTAAAGAGTTGGACGAAATGCTTAGTGACTTGCAGGATGAGCGATTGGATGGGGAAATTAAACGTGCGGTAACTAGAAGGTATAAAGTGATATTTAAGATGTATGCTCGTATGGCTTCACCACAGGAATTATCCCGATACGTAATAAATGAACGTTCTTACCGTTAAACATTAGAAATATTAAAGTATTCGATATTTTTTTCGAGTATTATTTGATAGCTATATATGAAGCGATTTTTCGGGAGAAAATAAAGTGAAAAAAATGTTGAAAAAGGGGTTGCATTTAATTTGTCGACTGTGATATATTATAAAAGTCGCCGATGAGATGCGGTGCACAACAAGCAAAACAACAACAAACAAAACGAAACAATGATTTGTTCTTTGAAAACTGAACAACGAGTGAAGTAATACAAAGCAAGTCAGCAAGAAATGAGCTACAAACTTTTATTGGAGAGTTTGATCCTGGCTCAGGACGAA
>NZ_JBHUMH010000004.1:0-712 GCF_042684845.1 Paenibacillus yanchengensis
ACGTCCTTCTTCGGCTCCTGGTGCCTAGGCATCCACCGTACGCTCTTACTAGCTTAACCTAGACTTACATATATTATCTTGCCACAGCAATAACGCCATGAACAAGGTTCGCATAACCATATAGAAGCACTTATTTGCATAAGGCACTTATACATCGCTACACGCTTGAACTTCAGCTTCGATGTGTCTTGCTTGTTTGTTCCTATCCAGTTTTCAAGGTGCAATAGATGGTATTGCTTATAATATCTAATTTGGTGGAGCCAAGCGGGATCGAACCGCTGACCTCCTGCTTGCAAGGCAGGCGCTCTCCCAGCTGAGCTATGGCCCCATATAACGTCATGAACTGACGTGAAGTATTGAGTTTTTTATAATTGTTTTTCGGATTTCCGATAATAACAACAATGGTGGGCCTTAGTGGACTCGAACCACCGACCTCACCCTTATCAGGGGTGCGCTCTAACCAGCTGAGCTAAAGGCCCTAATTAACACTTCTCGAAACAAAAAACAAACTTGGTATGTAGCCAACGAACATGCTCACATGCCAGTTTTGCTTTGTGGATGAAGTTATAATTGCTCTTCATCAAGATAATACCCGCTTGGCAGCATCCTACTCTCCCAGAACCCTGCGGTTCAAGTACCATCGGCGCTGGAGGACTTAACGGTCGTGTTCGAGATGGGTACGTGTGGTTCCCCTCCGCCATCGCCACCAAAC
>NZ_JBHUMH010000005.1:0-1005 GCF_042684845.1 Paenibacillus yanchengensis
CCAGCCGCCGAAGGTGGGGTAGATGATTGGGGTGAAGTCGTAACAAGGTAGCCGTATCGGAAGGTGCGGCTGGATCACCTCCTTTCTAAGGAATCACCCTTCTCAGTAGAAGAAGGATAAGGAAACGTAAGTTTCCACCCGTGTTACTCACTCGTTGTCAGTTTTGAAAGAACAAAGTGATGTTACAATATAGAAGTTACAACGATATATTATCGGTGTACATAAGCGTAAAGCCTGTTCTATAGCACATGTAGCAATGTTACTTTCTCTTGGTAGAAGTTTAGCAGAATAATCGACGGGCCTTTAGCTCAGCTGGTTAGAGCGCACCCCTGATAAGGGTGAGGTCGGTGGTTCGAGTCCACTAAGGCCCACCATTGTTGTTATCATCGGGGTTCCGAGAAAGCAAATGGAGAAAACTCTGTGTTTTACGTCAGTTCATGACGTTATATGGGGCCATAGCTCAGCTGGGAGAGCGCCTGCCTTGCAAGCAGGAGGTCAGCGGTTCGATCCCGCTTGGCTCCACCAAATTAGATATTATAAGCAATACCATCTATTGCACCTTGAAAACTGGATAGGAACAAACAAGCAAGACACATCGAAGCTGAAGTTCAAGCGTGTAGCGATGTACAAGTACCTTATGCAAATAAGTACTGCTATATGGTTATGCGAACCTTGTTCATGGCGTTATTGCTGTGGCAAGATAATATATATGTAAGTCTAGGTTAAGCTAGTAAGAGCGTACGGTGGATGCCTAGGCACCAGGAGCCGAAGAAGGACGTGGCGAACAACGATACTGCCTCGGGGAGCTGTAAGNATCTTATGCAAATAAGTACTGCTATATGGTTATGCGAACCTTGTTCATAGCAATATTGCTGTGACAAGATAATATATATGTAAGTCTAGGTTAAGCTAGTAAGAGCGTACGGTGGATGCCTAGGCACCAGGAGCCGAAGAAGGACGTGGCGAACAACGATACTGCCTCGGGGAGCTGTAAGCAAGCGTTGA
>NZ_JBHUMH010000006.1:0-124520 GCF_042684845.1 Paenibacillus yanchengensis
CAAAGCAGAAGCTGTGAGTTCATATTCCTCCACAATCGCTGCTCTGGTTTTCCCATTTTCATAGAGTTGCACCATTTGTTTTTTGAATTCGGTCGTAAACGTACGACGTTGTTTTTTAGGCATTGTAAGAGATCCGCTCCTTAGCATGATAGTTTTATTCTACAAGCCCTTATTTTTTCTGTCCACCTTAGTGTAGCCGATCCATTGTTTCTCCTAAAGATTTTGGGTCGATTTTTAGATCAGTTATTCTTAATGGCATAGTTTTCTCATCCTTTTCTTTATAAAATTAATATAATGTTGGATAGGCATCCTCTTGATTTAATACGTTCATGCTTGTTGTAGTATTATTCTCCAACTTCCTGTTAGGTTGGGACATATTGAGGAAACGCAAGGCGAAATTTGAAATAAAGGAATTTTTGATTTCACCATCATAAATATTTTGTAGATGAACGCGTAACCTTCTTTCATCAGAGTCTGTAAAATCAAATTCTCCCCATGATGAAGATGGCTTACAACTTTCTTTCTGTAATTTGCGTGCTTCTGATAGACATGTTGGTAACGCTAATTGATGACGTTCTATCAGATCATAAAAAGATAAGGGATTAGTTAAAATTTTCATACCTCATCCTCCTTAAAAATATTAATATTTTGATTTATTAGATAGTTAGCTTTTAAAAGCATTCTTACGACAAAAGCTTTATGAATCCTAGCGGCATCGAAAACATCTTTAAACATAATTTGTAATAAGTTTATGTTTTCTAAAACCGTTTTTTCTAAATTTAATGTTGTATTGTACTCACTGTCATTAGCTTGATGCTCATCAACTATTTTTAATTGATAGTTTCTTATGAATTTCCAATCAATCTTATTAATGTCTTTAGAGAAAATGTATTTAGTGATTTTGTTTACTATCCAGCCATAAGTAACTGAAATATCCTCCTTTTCTTTATAACTTTCTTTTTCTTTTCTCAAAATAAGTTCACTTTCTTGACTTAACCGCATTTGTACTCTCATAACTCCACCTCTTACGCATCATTTCTGATTACGTAATCATTATAACTGACAAAATTAATACTTGTCAATTTATATGTTTAAAAATTGACAAGTATTAATTTACTTTTCTAGGTGCAACCATTTTGCTACCCATCCATTCATATTCATATAGATAAATAAAACTCTAGTGGTATCAAAGTCCTTTAAAATCGTCAAATCAACTCTAATCATTTTCATATGTTATTGAGTGGGAGTAGTAAACAAAAACCCTCTAAGTCCTTATTTACAAGGCTTTAATGGGTTTTATATTAGCTTGTGATACATAAATGATACATTTCTTATCTGGCAATTTTCTTATCGAATCTGATTCGATTTTGTTTATTTTAAACCCTTAATGTATAGAGGATTTACAATGTTCAAGATTTGTTCAATGTAAAATTTAAATATGGACTTGGTTCGATATCTTTCCCTAAAATTCTAATGATGATTCAATAGAGTATTCGTAAAATTAACTGGCTAGCTTCCTCTATAATATCTATCATTGCAGTACCGGAGTATCCCTGTTTAGAAAAGACAGTTATTGCGGACTTTGCGATCAAATTTTAATACTATAGACCTATTCTATAAGACATGGTACTATTATGGGAAATAAGGGTTTGGAGGAAGGATTTATGAAAAAAAGGTTAAGCTTACTAGGGGGAATAATCTTAATATCAATCGTTTTAATTTCTTGCTCTAGTACTAATAAGTTAGAGAAGCTTGGTTACAATAAAGAATTAATAGAAGAAGTAATAGAGCAAAATTATGAGAAACAGATTATTAAAAATGGTGTGTCTCATGATAAGTTTAATGATATAAAACAGAATAAATATTATCAAAAGGATAACATATTATTTTATATTCAATTATCTAATTCTATATATGGACTGGACGATTTGGATAAATTAGTTGTTGGAGCTAACGAGATTGCGAAAGTTGAGTCGGATGCTGCAGTCTTTTTTAACGAGTCTAAAGAGAATATTATCGAGAGTATTGAGGTAGCGTTAAAACCAAAACTGGAGTTCAAGCTTAAAGAAGTTGATGGAACTCTGCAAAATAACAAAGAAGAACTTATTAAAAGTGTCCTTATAGCTGATAGTAAATTTGATGGAAGTATTATTCAAAATGTTACAATTTCAAGTGACTTAAGAGGCGATGTCATTGGTGAATATGATGTTAAAGTGGAAGCCTATGATTCTAAAGGTTACACAGCTACGTTAGAGGATAAAATTAAAGTAGTTGATAAAGAGGCTCCTACTATTGAAATACCTGGTAATATTGAATTATTTGTCGGTGATAAAATAGATCTGATGAGTGGTGTTACAGTAATGGATAACGTGGATGGTGATTTAATTGAAAAAGTAGTGTTGGATAAGGGAAGTTTTTCGGTAGATAAAGCAGGTAAACATACTGTTACTTATAAAGTAGTTGATTCAGCTGGGAATGAAAGTGAAAAATCAAGAACGATTACTATTTTGCCAGCTGTAAAATTTAAAGAGTCGTTTGTCATCAATAAGTATAATATTATAGTGAACTCTTGTACCTTTAACAGAACGGATACTGAACCGCAAGACGGTTACTATCAGTATTATAATGCGGAAGAAGATCAAATATTTTACATATGTAAAATTCAAATTAAGAATGAAAATGATATTCAAAGAAAACCTTTTGATATATTTGGTACGGATAGTGAAAAATTAAGAGCGGAATTGATATACAAAAACCAATACAAGTATGATAGTGTAGCGCATAGAATAGATAATAATTGGTATGATACGTTTGTAAGTTTAAAGCCATTAACTAGTAGTACTAAAAATTTAACTTTTGAGGTTCCTTTAGAAGTGAAAGGATCTAAGGAAAGTGTTGTTATCAAATTTTCTAGTTACGAAACTTCTGATAATGCAGTTTATCTGAAAATTAGCTGATGTATTGCTAGTTAAAAGTATGGGAGCAAGCATCATATTCAGATCATCGTAAAACAATACATAACAAGGCGCTGTTCAATAAGTTCTAAAACGAAAAGAAACGGGATGAAAAAATGTGTTTTTTCCATTCCGTTTCTTTTGTCATATCGTTTCTAAATTTAAAAGAAGCTATATTAGCATATTTGTAGTTCGGTGAAGAATTTCGAGTTTAATATAAATCAACTAAAGCCAATAGTATGAGAATACGCTCAAAACTATTGGCTACTGGCATGAAATTATGTGGAATATCCTAGAACAACAACCTAATCCTTTAGTGGAATGCAAAACTCACAGAGATGTTGTTGCACTAGTTTTGCTTGGTAAAATTCCATGATAGGGCGATTGTTATCTACTGGTAAATTTTTTAATAAGTTGTCTATATTGCTCCAAAAATCAAGTACTCCCTGTTCTGTATGATTAACTTCAATAATAGCGTACTTACCATTATCAATTTGTCTATGTTCTAAATTCCCTGTAATGGGATGCTTTCCTTCTACTATTAGTCCGACATCGTATCTTAATAAATGTTTTGCAGTAATTGACGGATTATCCAATGCTATACCCAGTAGTACAGCGTTGTCGTTTAATAAATGACGATCCGCAAGATACGCTTTAAAGTGATTCATCAGTACTTTGTTTCGATAACCATATTCCCCAAAACTTCTCATAAAAGCGATTGTAATATTTGAAAAATATTCTGTTTTCATATGTCATCCCCATTCTACAATAAATGTTGATGTCGACGTCAACACACTCAGCATAATTTCTATTAAAATATATTTCAACCATTAATTTTATCTTATCTGGGAGTCTTTATTAGCCTATCCACGCTAGTTAATTTTAAATCGGACGATTTTACAAATAAGCGAGGTAATTTCTCTATTCCTTGTCAACCGCTGCTTGTGTGATAATACACACAAATAGCAAAGGAGGGTGTATGAGATGGAGATCGTATTGAAAGATGAACCGAAAAAGAAAAAAACGCGAACGTACTCATTGGAAAAATTAGAATCGCGAGCTGGTCTGATGTTTGCCACGCCCGCAATTATTGGTTTTTTATTGTTTATTCTAATCCCAATGATTTGTGTTTTTTTTCTTAGTATGTTCAAAGTTGATTTGATAAGTAATACATTTGAGTTTAAGCAACTTACTTATTACGACAATATGATTCACGATAAGGACTTTTGGAAAAGTGTTAGAAACAGCTTGGTTTATATGATCATTTATGTTCCATTAACGTTAGCGATGGGTCTTAGGATGGCGCTCATTTTGAATACTAAAATGCGAGCAAGAGGGGTAGTTAGAACTTTCTTTATCATTCCATACATTACTACATATGTTGCCACACTAGTCGTGTGGAATGTGTTTTTACATCCGACGGAAGGGCCGGTAAATAGTTTGTTGATGAGTTTGGGAATAAGTAATCCACCGCAGTATATGGTTAATGTGAATTGGGCATTACCTATATTGGCTATCATCGGCTCTTGGAAAGATGTAGGTTATCACTGCATTTTGTTCTTGGCAGCTTTGCAAGGCGTATCTAAAGATTATTATGAAGCTTCATCTATCGATGGAGCCACTCTGCTTCAACGGTTTAAGCACATCACATTTCCTCTGATTTCTCCAACCACTTTTTTTCTATTATTAATTACCATTATTGGAGGACTTCAAGCTTTCTACCAAATGGCGATTTTGACCAAGGGAGGACCGGCTTTTAGTACGACTACAATGACCTACCATATCTATCGTTCGGCGTTTGAGTATTATAATTTTTCTTACGCATCGGCAGTGGGCATGTTCATGTTCTTGCTTACACTAGTGTTTATTATGATTAACTGGTTTGCTCAGAAAAAGTGGGTTTTCTATCAATAACTTTATGAGGTGAGGGGGAATGAAACGTGCAATTAAATAAGAATGTAAAATACACTATTCGTTCTATTTTTTTCTTGTTGATCGGGCTGGTTTTTATTACGCCTTTGCTATGGATGCTATTCACTTCTCTCAAATATGAGAGCCAAGTTTTCGAACGTCCTTTTGTTTTTATTCATTGGGGTCAAATTAATTGGGATAATTATAAGCATATTTTGATGAACACTGCATTCCCTACGTGGTTACGAAATTCTATCTTTGTTGTCGTCATTTCGATTACGTTCCGACTCCTTCTATCGGCTTTAGCAGGATATGCCTTTGGATTTCTAAAATTTCGCTATTCCGATAAGATATTTCTTGTATTTCTTGCGACAATGTTTATTCCCTATCAGTTAACGTTGCTCCCTCAATTTATAGCTTTTCGGTTTATCAATTTATTGGATACTCATTGGGCATTAATTATTCCCAATGTCATCGATATTCTATCGATATTTCTGATGAGACAGTTTTTCCTCTCCTTTCCGAAGGAATTAATTCATGCATCTTATATAGAGGGATCAGGTATCATTAGTTCTTTTGTGAAAATCGCTCTTCCATTGGCTAAAACTCCTCTGTTAACACTCGGTCTTCTCGGTTTTTTTATGATTTGGGATCAGTATTATCAACCGCTCATTTTTTTAAATTCGAAAGAACTCTATACTATACCGATCGGGCTGCAAAGTTTCCAAACGCAATTCGGTAAGCAATATGCTATGCAGATGGCTCTAGCTTGCTTAGCGATTTTACCAGTACTCGGCGTGTTTTTAGCGCTTCAAAAGCAATTTGTCGAAAGTATTATGTCATCAGGGTTAAAGGGATAAGACGATACTATTATACAAATAGAAAAGCATTTAATACATTTTAAAGAATTATAAACCAATTTATAATAATAATGTAAATAATATAAATATGGGGAGGTTTCAAGATGATTAGAAAGTCATTATTAATTTTAGCAGCAATTGGACTCATGTTGGCAATTACCGCATGCAGCAGCAAAGATAACAATGAGAGTAGTACTGGATCATCATCGGCAAAGTCAGAATCAACAGGTTCAAAAGGTAACGATTCGGACAAAGAAGTAACGCTAAAGTTTTTGAATATTTCGGAGTATATAGATTCCACGGAATTTACTGATTTTTTAGAACGATTCCATGCGAAATATCCAAATATCAAAATTGATCCGATCTCTGTCCCTCATGAGGAATACATCAGTAAACGTAACATCATGTTGGCTAGTGGTGAGCAAGTCGATTTGGTCTGGGGTAATGGTGTTGAACAATTCGATGCTATTAATAAAGGCTTTCTAATGCCGATTAATGATATCGCTAAAGAAGTTGATGTGGATATGACCAAAGATTTTGGCGACTTTAAGCCAGATAAAGATGGTAAATACTATCGTTTCCCTATTCAGCAGAACAATTGGTTATTGTACTACAATAAGAAAGTATTCGATGATGCAAATGTACCTTATCCAGATGCTACAGTACCGATGACATGGGAGGAAATGGCTGATGTTGCAGAAAAAATTACAGATTTGAGCGGTAAGGAAAAAGTGTATGGTATGTTTTACAACAATTGGGGAATGTATTTCTACGGTTATGGTAGTCAGTTGAATGGTGGGAAATTCTATACAGATGAAGGTAATGCAAATATCAACGCTCCGGAGTTTAAACGTAGTTTGGAATTTATGAATGATGTTATGAATGTCAAGAAAGCAGCAGTACCAATTGCCGAATTTATTCAAAATAATACAGATTTTCTTTCCTACTGGAATGGGAACTACGGAATGGTTGTAGGAGCGCAATGGTATGCCCAACTTGCGGCGACACAGAAGGAAAAATTCCCGCGTGACTGGAAAACGGGTATCGCTCCAATGCCAGTTCCAACAGAAATGGCAGGTAAGCATATGAATTGGTCAAGTATCGATTCTTTAGGTATTCCAAAGAACTCGAAAAATGCTAAAGAAGCTCTCATTTTTGCTAAAGAATATGTTGCAGACTATACATTTAGTACAGGTGCTCTTCCAATGTATACTAAAGTAAATAAAGATAAGTACTTTGAAGATTTGGCTCATTCTTTGCAAGATGATGATATTACTCTGGAGGAGGTGACCTACTTATTCGGTGGTGATTCGAATGTGATTAATGTGGAAGAGAAGCCAATCTTGGGTGCGCCACAAGAATATGAATCAACTTTCCTTGACATTATCAGCCAATACTATACTGGTTCAAAAACGGTGGATGAAGTATTAAATGAAGTGAAAGAGAAGGTAGACTTAGCAATTGAAGAACAAAAAAATAATTAGAATCTTTGACTATGCCCAATAATTATCGTGGGCATAATTTTACTTAAAGGGGATGAATAACAATATGAGATGGAGAAGGAAGGGATATCGTGGTCCAAAATCCGTACAACGGAGGCTTAATATTCTGCTCGTCTCCATCTTTATCCCGCTAATCATCATTTTATATGCGGCTTATCAATTTTCAGGAAGTATGATGGTTAATAAAGTCGATGAGATTAATCGAATTAAAGTGGAACAGACAGCCTCAAGGGTGAAGGATTTACTTCAGCGAACCTTTATGTCAACGAACAACTTCATTTACGACAGCGCTTTCATTCAAGCGCTTCAGGAAGAGAGCTCCTTAAGCATCGAGAAAAACTCAACGTATATTCAGGCGATTGAACGGCTGCAATATACCTTTTTCTTAAATGAAAAATATGCGGTTGTTATACAAGATAACTACGGTAATATGTTCGAATCTAATCCATCTAGACTTGGTTTGCGAAAAGGAAAACTACAGGAGAGAATTGTGAAGACGATTAATTGGGAAGGTCGTGATTTTTTTAATAGCTATCAATGGGAAATGCTTAAGTCCGAAGAAGGAAAAGAGTCCTTGATCGTATTAAGTCGGTGGATATTCAGTCCGGTTACTGCAAATAAAAAAGGGATCGTATCGATTGTTATTCCGTTTACAAATTTGTTAAATATTTTAAATAATGATAATGGATCATATGCCATTTTGGATGAGAAGAACAATCTAATCTTCGCAACTCCATCTGAATCTGATCTATCTAAGATGGATGAAGACATAGTTGATGCAGAAATCTTATTGCTACCTACACCATGGAAGATGATTCAAACAGATTCGAAGTTCGTTATACAAAATGAATTACGTTATTTTCAACTTACACTTATGACCACTATACTCATTGTAATAATAATCTTCATCACGATGTCAACCTTCGTATTAAAAACAATCAGACAGGTATTCAATCAAATAAGGATATTATCCAAACGACTAGTTAACCCATCTCTTGATCTATCAGTCGAAATGCACTCTGATCAGCGTCTAGTAGAATTATCGGAGCTATTACAGCAACTAATTCATAATTTACAGATATCCCGTAACAATTTAGAATGGGCTGTCTTAGAGAAAAAGAAATTGGAAATGCAAATTCTGCAGGAGCAGATGAATCCCCATTTTCTACTGAACTCATTAAACACGATACGGTTTCTTGCAGAAAAATCTTCTCAACATAAGTTAGGTTCATTGGTATTGTCGTTATCTTATCTCTTGAATCAACAACTGTATCGTAATGAAACATATTGGACGCTTGAAGAAGAAAAAGAGTATCTTTTGAAATATATAGAAATCCAAAGGGCTAGATTCGGTGAAAATATTATCGTTATGCTAGATTTTCCTAAGGAGCTGTCAGCGATGCTGATTCTGAGAATGCTGTTACAGCCTTTAGTCGAGAATAGCTTTGAACATGGCTTTAGTGGGAGAGAGAATGGCTATATTCTCATTCAAGCTGAATGTTGGGGGGGCGGTGTGCGATTAAGTGTTTCAGATGATGGTGTAGGTTTTATGATTTCGTCAGTAGCGACTTCGCGTAAGTCCATTGGATTGCGTAATGTTAGGGAGCGTTTGCATTTGCATTATGGGAACAAATCGCTATTGGAAATTACGGATAGGCAACCGAGTGGAACGATGATATCTTTAACGATTCCTGCTATGAAAGGTGAGGTCGTATGAATGTAATGATCGTTGATGACGAATATGCTATTCGCAATCACATGGCACTGATGCTTCGCGGCATCGATGGTTTATCTGTCATGGAGGCTGCGAACGGTCAGGATGCACTGCAAAAAATGGAATTGTTACTTCCTAATATTGTATTGACAGATATTCGGATGCCAGTCATGGATGGAATGGAACTGATTCGCCAAAGTCAGATGAGGCATCCTGATGTATGGTTTATCGTTTTGAGCAACTTCGCCGAATTTGAATTAGCGCAGAAGGCAGTAGAGTATGGAGCTCGAAGCTATCTTTTGAAAGCAACAATTACGAAAGACATCGTAGCTGAGGAAGTAGATAGAGCTATACTTCATCTGAATAAAGCTGCGGGAAATGGACTTAAATTTGATCCTAACGAAATATTAATGGTGCAGAATTCATTATTTTCTGAGCGACTAAATGGACATATTCACAACGCAGAGCTTCTTCGGAGAGCAGAGCGTCTGTCCGTATCTGTATTTATGGAAGGATTCCATGCTCCTTCGAAATTTGCTGTAATGGAAATAGACACATTCGACAGTTGGACAAAAAATAAATTTAGCGGTAGAACTGATTTAGCGATTTACGCATTAATTAACTTAGTTCGAGAAACAATCAAACGTTGGAATAAAAGTAATGAGCTGTTTCATTTGGGAGATAATCGATTTGTTGTTCTTGATCTAGCGGAGTCTAATGAAGAACGCCATACTTTAAAAATTGAGAATATTTCGAATGTTACTAAACAATACTTGGGGCTTGATGCGTCATTCTTGATTAACATTGATTTCAGCGGTATGGACACTTTTTTTCAGAAGGTATTGAAATCACGACTACAATTAGTTCGTTTTTTTTATGAGAAAAAAGCATGTGTAGTTAACGCTAAACATGTGCCAACTCCAGTTGTTGAATTGGATTTGTACTCCTTTCTTCAATCCGTGGAGGGAAATAGTAATCAAATACTTCAAGTTATGGCTCTGCCTGGCCTAATAGAAACTTATTTCGAGTTGCTTCGTCATTTGTGTCGACCACCTGTATCTGTGAAGAGCGATATCATGACTTTCATTCAGTTTATCGAGAAAACTGGGTTTGCCGTCCCTGCTGCTTTAAAGTCAGAAGTTAACCAACTACGGGCTTCCCGTCTTACAGACTATAAGCTTATTTTTATAGAGTGGTTGGGTGAGATGGATTGGTATGGAAAACATCGGGAAGAAATTACTAAAGCTTTAGCTTTCATTCATGATCGTTATGCGATAAAACTAACGTTAGAAGATGTTTGTGCGCATGTGAATTTAAGCCGTTCGCACCTATCCAAGCTATTTAAAGAACAACAGGGAGTATCTGTCATGAAATACATTGAAACTTATCGGCTGAAGCAGGCGCGTTTACTGTTGCGTACAACCTCACATCCTATCTCGATAATTATCGAGATGGTGGGGATTACGGACGTTTTTTATTTCAGTAAGCTGTACAAAAAGCATTTCGGGATTAATCCTAGCAAAGATAGATAGCCAGTTTAAGGTTAGCGGGATTCATTTGAATGGCGTAAGGAAAAGGATGATTATACAAATAAGAGCAGATTCCTATCCATTTTTTTCACACGTTCACGGCGTTATACTATATAAGGGAAGCGATTATCTGCTTTTCATTTGCCAAACACAGTTTACGCTGGAAGTATCAATTAACATGTAGAAAAGGGAGGAAAAAAATGAACGGATTCTCAAGAAAATGGTTGATGATTGTATTGGTAGTATGCATGGTATCAAGCAACTTTGTTAACGTGTATGCAGAATCAGACACTGTGCAATCCCCCTTAGTTGTTGATAAGAAATATGTTGCGAGAGAAAAAATGAAAGGGATTACTGCGGACATATTTGAAGATGGATACGAGCCAGAAAAAGCGATTGATGGCATAGAAAATAGTTTCTGGCATACCCCTTGGGCTCCTGACTCGCCAGGATTTCCCCATTGGCTGATGGTTGAATTTAATGAACCCCAAATGCTTGACTCCTTTATGTATGTCGCTAGACATGAATCGCAATTTCAATTTATAACGGAATATGAAATTTGGGTTAGCCCAACAGCAGATGAGACACAATTGGTTAAAGTGGCGGATGGCAACTGGAGCCGTGCCAAAACAGCTATAGCGGAATTTGAGCCTGTGGAAGCTAAGTTAGTTAAATTTGTCGCTAAAAATAAAGTGGATACGCACGTAGAAGATAACTACAGCGTTTCTGCAGCGGAAATTAAGTTTGCGATTTACGAGAAAGAGAGTATTGATGAAAGGATCAGTGAATTGATATCTTCTATGATTACACAGGCAAATGAAGTACTAGGTTATGCAAGAGAAGATATCGGAGAAGAGGCGCATCAATTTAAAACCAGTTCAGTGACGGCACTGGAAGAGGCAACAAATAGTTTGAACGAGTTGTTATCTTCAGGAAATTTGGACGGTTATAGCACACGATATGATGCAGTCGAAGTAGCGATTACGGAAGTTTTAGCCAGTAATAAAAGCGCTGAAGAACAATTAACTGTTCCGACATTAAAGACACTGATGAAAGCAAGTGCGGATACACAAAATCTAGGTTATCGAGCTGAAAATGCTATTGATGGAGATAGTACAACTATGTGGCATAGTAGTTGGGAGGGTCAAGTCTTACCGCATCCCCACGCTATAACGATTGATTTTGAGCGAGAACTGTTATTAGACAAGATTTCCATTTTGCCAAGACAGGATAAAAACAGTGGTCGCATCACATCTGGTGAAATTTATATTGGGAACGATCCAGATAACCTAGAATTTGTGAAAGCGTTTACTGATAATAGCTCTGCTGATGCAGTTATCGTAGAACTCCCGTATACAAGGGGGAGATACTTGAAAATAAAGTCGATCAAAAGCAATGATACGCATACTGCCATTTCAGAAATAGATGTATTTACGTATGATCGATGAATTATGAACCTTTTCGACACCTATATTGCCGCTAAAGGATTCGTTGAAAGTGTAAAAATTGGCGGAGAGGTTGGTCAGTTCAAACAAGAAGACGTAGACGACTTTAAAAATATACTCAACGAATTGTATGAAAGAATGTTGATCACCACAACTAACAGCAAAAGCTATGAGCTTTCTAATGAAATTGCAAAGGCTCGGACTGCATTTGCTACCAAAGCAAATGCTTATTCTCTAGCGGAACTACGTGGTTTTATAGATAAAGCCCTAGTGCTTCTAGGAACACTTGATAATGAACAAGATAAATTACTTTTGCAAAATACAATGACACAAGCTTCTGAGGTTGCCGAAAACATGGAAAGTACAGCTATGCAAATTAATCAAGCAGCAGTTGATCTCAAAGGCATTATGGACCCACTACTTTCTGTGACTAAATCTGTATACGATTTATCAGGCGTGTGGAATTTTAATTTTGGTGGATATAGTGAAGACTTAAGCTCAGATGACACAGTGGTGCTTCCAGGAACGCTAGATGAAAACAAGAAAGGTACTCTGAATTCTTTTAAAGATCCAAGAAGACTCAGTCGGTATTATGTTTACACTGGACCGGCTACTTATGAAAAAGAGGTATTCGTTCCTCATTCATGGGATGAAAAACAGATTTCTTTATATATGGAGCGTTCAAGAGAAACGCGCGTATGGGTAAATGCTGAAGAAGTTATTGCACCGGACACATCTAACTTAATGGCAACCGCGCAGGTGTATGATTTAACAAGTGCGATCAAATTTGGCGAGAAAAATGTCATATCAATCGTGGTAGATAACAGTTACCCTACTACTCCCCGCGATTCTATTACTACTTCTTCGATGGCGACGGAGGAGACACAAACGAATTGGAATGGTATTTTGGGGAAATTCGAACTAAATATATCAAACAAAGTAAACATTGATGATCTAAGGATTTATCCTAATAGTGATTTGAAATCGGTCACTGTGGAAGTCGATGTTAAAAACACTTCCGATAAGGCTTATACCGGTACAGTTACAGTGGGGGTTGATGAATTTGCTCCTGCAACAGCTGAAGTAGAGATAGGTACTGATGAAGTAAAGACTATCACCGTCCCTCATTACAGTATGGATGGAAGTAAATTATGGAGTGAGTTTGAGCAAAACTTATATACGATGACAGCAACGTTGGACAATGGCAATGAGTTATCTGATACATTTGGTATGCGTCATTTTTCCATTGATTCGCAAACGAAGCAGCTTACGAACAATGGAAATAAAGTATTTTTGCGTAACGAATCTAATACTGCTGTTTTTCCATTGACAGCTTATGCTCCTATGGACGAAGCAGGTTGGGAGAAACTATTTTCCACCTACCAATCCTTTGGATTAAACTCGGTTCGCTTCCATAGCTGGACTCCGCCCAAAGCGGCATTTGATGTTGCCGATAGGTTGGGAATGTTTCTCCAACCAGAGCTTTCAAGTTGGAACCCAAATAATATGATGGCCTCGCAACAGGAGAGAGATTATTATAGC
Organism: Paenibacillus yanchengensis; assembly: GCF_042684845.1. Classification (NCBI taxonomy): domain Bacteria; kingdom Bacillati; phylum Bacillota; class Bacilli; order Caryophanales; family Paenibacillaceae; genus Paenibacillus; species Paenibacillus yanchengensis. The sequence continues at coordinate 13,458 of NZ_JBHUMH010000006.1, forward strand.
AAAGAAGCAAAAGCAATCATGAAGGAGTACGCTAATCATCCATCCTTTGTGATGTTGGCATTTGGTAATGAGCTGCATTTTACAAATGGAGGTTATGAATTTGCTGACAAACTAATAGGAGAATTGAAGGATATTGATAATACTAGACTGTATTCCTTCGCTTCTAATGGAACCTACGGTTGGACGGCTCCAACTTTAAATAGTGATTTTTTTACAGGGCAAGTTTATTTTAACGAGCCGCTTAGAGGAATATTTGCAGGTATGAGCGGATTTATTAATCAGAGCCGTCCCGCAACAACGGTGAATTACAATAAGGGCGTGAAAAGTGTTACTGACTTAGGAAAAGCTGTATTTAGTTTTGAAGTAGGGCAGTTTCAAGTATTCCCTGATGTATTGAAAGAACTGGATGGTTACACAGGAGTTTTGGAGCCAAGAAATCTTCATCTCGTCGTGGACAAACTCGAAGAAACCAACACCACTGACGAAGAGACCGAAAAATTTATCAATGCGTCTGGTATGTTATCTCGGCTTGCTTACCGTATGGAGATTGAAGCTGCATTGCGAACGGAAAATTTGAGCGGGATTTCTCTGTTAGGTATCCAAGATTTTAGCGGTCAAAGCACAGCGTTAGTTGGTATGATGAATGCCCTTGGTGATGCGAAACCTTATGATTTTGCAAAACCTGAACAATTTTCAAAGTTTTTCAGCCCCGAAGTTATCTTGTTAGAAACCGAAAAATTTGTATGGAAAAATGACGAGAATTTCAAAGGGAAAATCTTGATGGCAAACTATGGTGCAGCCGACATGACTGGTACAGTTTCTTATAAGTTGGTTGACAAAAATAACCAAGTGGTTGTACAAGGTGACATGGATAGCACTACCTTTACACAAGGTAAGCTAATATCTGCAGGGGAAATTTCCATTGATCTTACATCCATTAAGGAAGCGTCCCAACTAAAGTTAGATATTAGTTTAGGAAATGTGATCAATAGTTACGACATTTGGGTGTACCCAGCAAATAACAGACCTGATGATGGTGAAGTGTATGTCACAGAATTTCTAGATAAGGAAGCATTAATAGTATTGGAGGATGGTGGATCTGTACTGATTAGCCCCAATGCCAATAATGCTGCTCTCCCTAACAGTATTACGGGAACGTTTACTACAGCATTCTGGTCATCACAGTTTGTAAGCGAATCACAGCCAGGGTCGATGGGACTACTTATGAATCCAGAACATCCGGTATTTAACGATTTTCCTACAGAATATCACACTAATTTTCAATGGTGGCCGATGGCAAAGCTAGGTAGACCGATGGTGTTGGAGAATTTGAAAAATGAAGATGGTGACAACATTCAGCCATTAGTGCAGGTCATTGACAGTTTCTCGACTATTCGTACGATGGGCTTGCTATATGAGGCAAAGGTAGGCAATGGTAAGCTAATGGTTTCTTCTATGGGGCTGGAACAATTACAAAAACAATATCCTGAAGCAGAGGCATTGAAAAAATCTATTCTTAACTATATGAATTCGGATGAATTCAATCCAGAATTTATAGTGGATGTAGACAAAATTCAAAGCTCTATTCTCGGCAAGGAAGAATCTCGTGTAAACATTGCAAAAAAATCAAACGGTGGCGAAATATTTTTAGGCGCTAATACTGTTACGTTTCAAAAAGGATATGACAGGTATCCGCAAGACAGAATATTAGAATTAAATGATGGAACCATCGATACCAATACGCCTTCGCGCTCTTGGACAGATTATAATGATGAACAAGTCTATCCGAATGATGCTATTGTAGGTGTAAGTTTCTCGAAGGAGCGCATGATAGAAAGTGTAGAATTCCCATTTTTTGAAGACGGTGGAACGAAGGCTCCGGAAGTTATTACGTTACAATACTGGAATGGAAGCGATTTTGTAGATATAGAGGATCAGTCAAAGAAGACAGGTTTTGCAAAGGGGAATAACGAAATAACATTTTCTCCAGTCAAAACTACGAAAATTCAAGCTGTGATGAAACACATCCCTGGAATGGGAGTAGCACTGAGTGAGTTTATTGTCTATGAACATGTAATATCAGCGACCTCTCTTTCTATCCTTACGGAAGGGAATAAAACTGAAATTCAGACGAATGAAACCTTGCAGTTAAATATTGCCTACGAACCGGAAGATGCAAATGATACTTCCGTTAGATGGTCCGTCAGAGACGAAGCAGGCATCAATTCTGACATTGCGAAAGTTTCTAGTGATGGCATATTAAAGCCTAGTGCGGAAGGTATTGTTATTGTAAAAGCAACGCTAAAATCAAACAGTAATATTACCGCTGAAAAGAAAATTATTATTAAAAAGCCTGGAGTCACCCCAGAACCAACGCCGAAGCCAGAACCAACACCGACAGTGAAACCATCACCAAAGCCAACACCGACACCATCGCCAAAGCCGACAGCTACACCATCGCCAAAGCCGTCTGAAAAATCTGTATCTACTACAGTAATGGCAACGACCGACTCGGGTACAGGTACGGCAATTGCAGTCATTGAAGAAAGTGCACTCAACACCCTAACGGACAAAGTGAAAGAAGCTGAAGCTTCTGGGGGAAGTGCAGTTGTTGAAATTAAAGTAGAGTCTCAGACAGGTATAACGACTGTTGTATTGGAAATACCAAGAGAAGCCTTTAATAAGTTAGCTAAGGAAACCGATGCAGCTATGAAGATCGATGGCGCCCTTGGAACAGTTACATTTAGTGCAGAAGCGGTGGAAAAGATAAGTAGTACAGCAAGTGATGGAAATATTACAGTAAGTATAAAAAGAGTAGCTAAGGCTAGTCTGACAACAGAAAATCAGGAAGTGGTTGGAGATAGACCAGTTTATGAAATCTCTGTCATGGCTGGTAACAGTCCAATATCCAACTTAGGTGATGGTTACGCTGAAATTAGCATCCCTTACACACCACAGCTTGGTGAGAAAGAAAATGCTATCATCGTTAATTACATTAATCATGCAGGGAAGTTGAAAACAATCCGTGTAAAATATGTTGCTGCTACAGGAATGGTGAACTTCAAGACGAACCAATTAACACAATTTGTAGTGGGATATAATGAAGTGAGTTTCAAAGATGTTACAGCAAATGCTTGGTACAATGAGGCAGTAAGTTTCATGGCAGCAAGAGAAATTGTAAACGGAGTGGGCGGAAATAGATTTGCTCCAGCTAGCAACATTACTCGTGCCGATTTTCTTATCATGGTTATGAATGCTTACGGAATCGAGCTTGACGCAACAGTAACAGACAATTTTACTGATGCAGGAAATAAGTATTACACTCCTTACCTAGCAACGGCAAAACATCTTGGTATAGTTACTGGCGTGAGCGAAAATAAATATGCACCTGAAGCGACCATCAGTAGACAGGATATGTTTGTTATCTTGAACCGAGTATTGAGCAATCTAGGTGAACGACCAACAGGTACAGACGGCAAGACCATTGGAAACTTTAACGATGGTGCGGATATCGCTAGTTATGCCTATAATACCATGAAGCTATTTGTAGAAACGGGAATTATTTCAGGAGATGGAAAGAAGCTGAATCCGAAAAGAAACGCTACAAGAGCTGAGGCGGCACAGATATTATACAATCTCCTCTCCAAATAGCATGATAAAATTACGGAAGAACTTATAATTTTGATGGATTAGTTAAGTGTACAAACAAAAAAGACGACCATTTTTCTGTTTTTTTGGGAGAAGGTCGTCTTTTTTGTGCTTGGCAGCGCAATCGGTTAATGAGATTATGTTAAAATAAATGATTATGATAAAGTTTTTTTGAAGGGAGCGTAGCCAGTTATTCATTGTAGTATGAAATAAAAGAATAGTGAGGTTTTAATGATGCCATATACCATTATAGAAATAATTACTTTTGCTGGTGTGCTTGTGTTACTTTTTTATGTAACGCAATTAATTAGTCAAATGAAAAGCATGAAACATAGTTTAGATCAGATTACTAAGAAGCTAATTTTAAATGATGAGACGGTAAGTAATGATGCAATAAATAATGAGTTACGTAAACTTCTACTTGAAGGACATGATGTGAAAGCTGTTAAATTAGCACGTGAAAGTTTTGGCATGTCACTACTTGAAGCTAAACAGTATATTGATGCTTTAAAGCTTGAGAATAAGTAGAAAGTCTGACTTTTGGTTTAAGTGTAATGCTGCTAGATCATAATATAGTCATGATTTCAAGCAATCGGAGGTTTACATGATGACGTATAAAGATGTAATGGAACTAGAGGGGTATTTATTTTTGGAAGAGATTAAGGAACCGAGTGTCAATGATGTAACAGTAGTAGTAAGAAGAGCGGTTGTGCAGTCTCAGAGTGAGGATGTAACGATTGATGATGTGATGGTCTCCGATGTATTTCCAATTGAAGTAGACGTTGGTTTGCCAGCTATTGAAATACAATTCGCCTCCTACGTTTTTTATGCTGTGAACAACGAATCATTTTATGCTGCTATGGAAGGGGAGGAACATAAAGGGAAGGCAGTTCGTATAGTGGAGAAGTCTACATTATTACCTTTTGTATTGGAAAGATCTATTGCGCAAGAAGTATATGCGGATAAAGAAATGGCACATTATCAAATGGCTTGTTTGGATCATATTATTGATATTATAAGCTTCGATGTACCGGTAATCGTAGAAAAAAGTAATTTGTAATGTAGTGTTCACTATTTCGAGCTGGAAACAAGTGACTTTTTAGCAATTTGCAATTATAATCCTAGATGTATGCTTGGGAGCGTATTGTAGCAGTTTGGTCATACATTGAGTTCACGATGGAGGGGGAGAATCCATGGGTTTGCTGTAGCCTAGCAATATGTTGATTAGCTACATATTGGAGCAGCAGTCTAGCATAGGGAAATTAGACAAGCTAGTTGAGAATTGTTTAGATGATCAAGACATCAATTTTACCAAAATCTGGATCTGGAATATGCACAATCAGGAATGTGTTGTCACTCATCTACTTTAACCATGATTATAAGTTCACTTAACAACCTTAACCTCTCTTAATTACTATTATACGGTCTTTTGACTCTATGCTGAAGTATATCCTGTACTTATTTTTACAGAAACAGTATACTCAGACTATAAATGATTTCAAAAAAGGTGAGATAATGGATAACTTAGAAGTGTTTCCAAATAATGATGAAATTATTAATAAGGCGAAACAGTTTTTTCGAGATGTAATTGCAGAGAATCACGTGAAGAACACAAAGAAACTAAGTAGCGTTAAAGAATTTAATATAAATCCATTTTTGAATAAATACCTTGCTAATTTTCTATCTGGAAATGATGATGTAACAAGTATTGCAAAAGCTTTGATCTATCCACGAGTATTAGGAACATCTATTAATACATCATTTGGAGCAAACTTGCAAAAGTTTATCAATACTACACTAGAAGGTTATGGTTCAACGACTACGGGGATGGATATTGAATTTATTGATAAGTTTGACGGTCGAAGGAAGTACTGTCAAATCAAAGCAGGACCTAATACAATTAATTATGATGATGTAACTACTATACGAACACATTTTAAAGGTGCTATAAATTTAGGGCGTACAAATGGTATCCCGATTGCTAATATGGATTGTGTCGTTGGTATATTTTATGGTGAAGATGAGGAAATTAGCGCATTCTATAAAACACTTGCTGAAGATTACACTGTTCTTGTAGGAAAGGACTTCTGGTATCATCTAACAGGTGACCCCGAGTTTTATAAGAAGCTAACGAATGGAATAGGTGAAATTGCCAACGAGTTTGATGGTACTGAATTACTAGCAGAAACGATAGAGGCATTATCTAAAGAATTGAAAAATATTGATAGCATAGAAGAATAAAGAAAAGAGTCAAGGGGGTATTACTATTACCTCACTTGACTCTTTTAGATGTTACAAATTATTTTTATTCAAATAGTTTATGACAGATTGACCTATTGCCTTTGCTAAATTAATAGGGACAGCATTGCCTATTTGTTTATACTGATTTCCTAAACTACCACAAAATTTCCAATCATCCGGAAAGCTCTGTATTCGAGCATATTCGCGGACAGTGAATGGTCGTGTTTCTTCAGGATGACAACGTTCCGTCTGTTTTTGTTGTGGGGAAGTAGTAAGAGTTAGAGAAGGCTCATCCCATGAAAGTCGTCGAGCCATCCCTCTACGTCCGCCTCCGGAATGATACGAAGCACCCATATATTCTTTAGCTATTTCTTCAGGCAAGTTGACCCAACATCCTCCTGGTGGAACTAAATTCAGCACTTTTTTCTTTGATTCAGGATAAGTTGATCCTTCACTTTCAGGTGAGTCCATCAATATATCTCTTAAGACAGGTTTATACTCATGTGGTTTAGGAAATTTATACTCGTACTGTTGCTGTTCAATTAGATCATCTCTAATACCAATAATAACTATCCTTTCTCTTTTTTGAGCGACAGAGTAATCCCATGCATTTAGTATATTCCAAACTACTTGATATCCAGATTGCTCAAACATCTTAATCATTGTATCTAATGTATTACCATTATCGTGGTTTACTAATCCCTTTACATTTTCGGCGATAAAGATTTTTGGTTTCAGTTGATTTAGTAGTTGACTAAATGGATGAAACAACGTACCTCTCACATCCTCTAGCCCATGCCTTAAACCTGCATATGAAAATGATTGGCAGGGATATCCACCTGACAAAACATCGATTTCACCCTTAAATGTAAATTGTGGATGATTATATATGCCGTTGGCAGCAATTTCATTAATATCTCCTTCGATAATATTCCAGTGTGGACGGTTTAACTTCAAGGTGGAGCAAGCAGCTTTATCCAATTCTATGTTAGCAATTGTATGAAGTCCTGCTAATTCCAGTCCTATTGATAGACCGCCTGCGCCAGCAAACGTTTCAACTAGGTTATATGAACGCTTAGCTTGTACTCCTTGGACATCTTCGTAAGCATTCAATTGATAGCTAAATCGATCAGTTATATCATCAAATAATTCAACTTGAAGATAGGAACTTTGTGTTTCCAAAGCCATCATAGAATTTCTATGTTCATTTTCTATAATACCATTCAAATTAACATCCAATATCTCAATAAGTTTCATAACATTTGTTTTAATGGGGCAAAAATTGTCGGATAACATTTGAGATAATTGTGATTTGTTCATACCTAAACGTTCAGCTAATTCTGTTTGGGTACTAATGTTTTTTTTTTTCATCGCATTTAAAACAGCTTCTTTAGCGATTATCATGTAACCACCCTCATGTTTAATATATATTTAACTACCCATATTATAACTAATATTTTGCTTGAACGTCAATTTAAATAATTGAAAGTGTAAGATAGTAATTTAACAGAGCAAAAGTACCTGAGTTTGCAGCTAAATTTAAGATGGATAGTAAATCACTTAGATCAGACAATATGTATATATTCAAGCTAATCACACTGGAACTAGTCTAAAACATTTAGAAGAGTTTTTGAATACAATAAAGAGCTAGAACATATTCAACAGTTACTCTTTGAAAAACATTCAATTGAGCTACAGAGACTTAATGCTAAGTATCCACTTGATGTTAGATTTAACTATAAAAGATACAAAAATCATTTTTTAGCTACCATTTCAGTTGATGTCGAAGAAAATACTACGTTTCAATATTTGATGGAAATCAGTAATCCTAATCCTGATGCTACTCAATTGAATTAGTTGATTGCCAACATTCAACAGTAAAAAGAATACTACAAACTAATCATTTTTTGGAAAGATCGATTGCGCAAGAAGTATATGCGGACAAAGAAATGGTACATTATCAAATGGCTTGTTTGGATCATATTATTGATATTATAAGCTTCGATGTACCGATAATCGTAGAAAAAAGTAATTTGTAATGTAGTGTTCACTATTTCGAGCTGGAAACAAGTGACTTTTTAGCAATTTGCAATTATAATCCTAGATGTATGCTTGGGAGCGTATAGTAGTTTTGGTCATACATTGAGTTCACGCTGGAGGGGGAGAAACCATGTCTAAAGAAAATAAGCAACAACTTTTTAAAGCTGCAATGGGGAATTATCCTACAGGAGTTACAGTAGTAACATCGGTAGATAATGAGGGGAAACCAGTAGGGCTTGCAGTAAATTCATTCGCTTCTGTATCGCTTGATCCACTGATGATACTTTGGTCCATTGATCATAGAGTTTCGTCAATAAATACATTTAAAAATTGCCAACGATTCGTTGTCCATTTATTAGCTGCTGATCAACAAGAAGTAGTGCAGGTATTCTCTACTCGACATATGGATAGATTTAGTCAAGTGGCATGGCAAATGTCTAAACATAACGTACCTATTATTGCTGGAGCGTATGCAACGATGGAGTGCGAAACGGTGCAAACAGTGGAAGCGGGAGATCATACAATTTTGATAGGGGCTGTGACGGAACTTACTGCGGAAGATAAGCAACCACTACTGTACCACCGAAGACAAATGGGTGCGATACCGGCTTCATTTTATGAAAACTAATTTTATAACTTGTTATTATCTAAACGATCTTAAAGTATCAGTACGTCCTAACGAGAAGTTATTTCTCTTATTAGGATTTACTGATGTTACTTTTAAACTAAATTATATTATATTACTTATGGTTCTAGCTAACGCTGGAGCCTTTTTTATATTAAACAGAGGAAAGGGGAAAGTTACTTCAACTGCTGACGATATTGTTTAGGAGTTATTTGCTCATACTCTTTAAATATTCTATTAAAGTAATTAGGCTCCATGCCTAAACGCCAGGCAATCTCTTTAATAGGAACCGTCGTATCTTCTTCTAACCATAATTTAGCTTGCTGCATTCTGATTCGTTGCAGATAGGTATGTGGAGTGGTCCCATAACTGTTTTTGAAAAGTTTTTGAAAATGCTGCGGTGAATAACCAACAACATTAGCGATATTTGCAATTGAAATTTTTTCAGTGTAATGGTTGTTCATATAATGTATTGCTTTTTGTAATGCTTTATCGATGTTATGGCTGTCTGTTACATTTTCCTTGGGCTCAGTTTCTTGCAGTTTATCTAGTAAAGTGACTAGAAATTCATATAGTTTTACGGAAATGATACTTAACTGATTCGCTGTCGGATGACCACTACTATTCCATAATTGTTCTATTTGATTGAATAACGCCGTAGTTCGAACAATTGTAATTGGTTTATTCAGTGGAAGTTGACAATCGTAAACAAAGCTTTGGGCTAAATCACCGGTGAATCCGACATAAGCAAGTAACCAATCTTCATTTCCTATAGGTTTATATTCGTGATTTTGACCCTCTGGTATGATTAGTAGTTGGTTTTTTTGTAAACTACATTGACGTTGATTAGATAAGGAGAAACTCCCCGAACCTTCTATCGTAAAAAAGATTTGCCAGGCTGGATAACCATGAGGTCTTGTTTGGTATTGTTGTACATGTGAACCTATGCTATAGAGGTGAAGTGGCAAGCGATTTTCTCTCCACGGTGATAGTCGAAAAGGTAGAAACAATATAGAAACCGCCCTTCTATCTTCATATAATGCTATTATATATTACTATTGTTCTAACTGCTATTTATATATTGTTTTACACTAGATATAAGGTTCGAAAAAGAATTTAGCAGGGAGGGTATTATTTATGAAGGAATTAGAGCAAGTAAGACAAAAGCAATTGTTTAATGCGAATTGGGATTTCTATAAAGGGGATATTTCAATTCCATACTCGGTCAAAGCGGGGATGACTGGTGGGATTACGGATAATATGGCTACAGCGGAAGGCGAGTGGCTACATATTGCTTTTAACGACAAAGGGATGGGTCATACTAATTTACAGTGGCGCTCATTGAGTCTACCGCATGACTGGTGTGTAGAGCAGCAATACGTGAACGATAATTCGATCGGAGCAAGACCAGGTAGTCATGGTTTTTTACCAACAGGTATTGGCTTTTATCGCAAGCAATTTACCATTGATAAGTCTGGCGAAGGTAAGAAGTGGACCGTTAACTTTGATGGGGTGACAGGGGTAAGTACGGTGTGGGTCAGTGGACACCAGTTAGGAGAACATCGTGGTGGTTATATTGGTTTTTCCTATGATTTGACCGATATATTACGCTATGGTGATGAAGGTAAAAACGTCATTCTCATTAAAGTAGATGCGACGGATTATGAAGGTTGGTGGTATGAGGGATGTGGGATTTATCGTAACGTTTGGCTCGAACAAACAGATAAGTTGCATGTTGCAGAGCATGGTACTTATATTACTACGCCAGTCATCACAGCTACTCAAGCAGAAATTCATATAGAAACGCGACTTAAAAATGAGTATACGGTAGATAAGCAAGTGAATATGGTGACAGAATTATATGATGCAGTTGGTCAGTTGTTATCAACAGATGCGGTTGATGTTACCGTAGACTGGTATAAAGAAGTTGTAGTAGCACAAGTAATGACTGTTGACCAGCCGGAATTATGGTCGCCAGATACACCAGTGTTATATACAGCGATAACGACATTATATATAGATGAGATATGCGTTGATCAATATGAGACGACATTTGGTATTCGTAGCATTCATTTTGATCCGAACGAAGGATTTTTCTTAAATGATCAGCATCTTCCGATTAAAGGAACGTGTAATCATCAAGATTTTGCCGGAGTAGGAGTGGCGCTACCAGTAAGCTTGATTGAATATAAAATAAAATTGTTGAAAGAAATGGGCTGTAATGCTTATCGTAGTGCCCATCATCCACCAACGCCAGAGTTACTTGAAATATGTGATCGTTTAGGTATGTTAGTAATGGATGAAAATAGAAAGTTAGATAGTAGTCCAAATGGGCTTTGGCAGTTGGAACGATTAATCTATCGGGATCGAAATCATCCGAGTGTTATTATTTGGAGTATGGAAAATGAGGAAATTCTTGAAGGAACAGTAATGGGGGCACGCATTCTAAAAACATTAGTCGATACAACAAAGCGGTTAGATCCGACAAGACCAACACTCGCAGCGATGAATCATGGTTGGAATGAAGGCGGTTACGCGGACGTAGCAGATATTGTAGGTTACAATTACGGGCAACGGGAAGATCAAGATGTACGAGATCACGAAACGTATCCTAATCGGATTATAATTGGTAGTGAGAGTGCTAGCTTCACGGTTACACGGGGTATTTATGAAGATGATCAGGAAAAAGGTTATTGTTCAATGTATGGTACGGATATACCATCATGGAGTTGTAGCGTAGAAAAAGCATGGGGCGATGTTGTTCGTCACCCGTTTTTAACAGGGGTGTTTATGTGGACTGGATTTGATTATCGTGGTGAACCGACGCCGCACTTATGGCCATGTGTTAATTCTCATTTTGGCTTAATGGATACGTGTGGTTTTCCGAAAGACGTCTACTACTATATGCAAGCAGCTTGGACAGACGAGCCTGTCGTTCATCTGTTCCCGCACTGGAACTTACCGGATAAAGTAGGGAAAGAAATAGAAGTTCGTATATTTGCTAATACAGAAACGGTAGAGTTAGTATTAAATGGTCGCAGTTTAGGGGAGCGAGTAGTAGATCGTAATGATCATCTAGCATGGAAGGTTACGTATGAGCCGGGTGAACTAAAAGCGATTGGTAAAACGAATGGTCAAGTGATCAAAGAGTATAGCGTAGTAACGACTGGTGCAGCTCACCAAATAGCGTTATACCCAAATCGAGAAGCAATGGTAGCGGATCATTCGGATACGATACCTGTTCGAGTGGCGATTTTAGATGAGCACGGTCATGTTATCCCAACGGCAGATAATGAAGTTCAGTTTAGTGTGGCTGGATCAGGTCATTTACTAGGTGTTGGTAACGGTGATCCAAGTAGTCACGAATCAGATAAAGCGTCTTATCGTAGAGCATTCAATGGTTGGTGTTTGGCGTTAATTCAAGCAGGCGATGCCGCTGGAAGTGTCACATTAACTGCAACAGCTCCGGGGTTAAAGCCAGCGGAAGTGGTATTGCAAGTAGAAAAAAATAACGAGCAAACATTAGCAAAATAAAGTAGAACATTCTATACATCGTTAGTAGCAATATAAGAAATAGCAGCTGAATTAGTTATGGTAGCAAGTGCCCACGATTAATGTTATTATTCCAGAAGATAAAGTAGATGAAAAGTCAAGAAAATAAAAGTAGGGGTTATCTAATAAGTCCTAAAATGAAAAGAAGCTGGATGGAAAAACGTAATGTTTTTCTATCCAGTTTGTTTTGATCGTATGAATATGCTGAAGCGTCTCATGCACCTATTCTTCAAATATGAAATTTTTACGTCAGTAGTCCCTCGCCATGACCGTTTATACGTTTTTTCCTACAAACCCTATGTTACTAGCTACTTTCCATGACCGTTTATACGTTTTCTCCTACAAACCCTATGTTACAAGCCTCTTTCCATGACCGTTTATACGTTTTCTCCTACAAACCCTACGTTACAAGCCTCTTCCCATGACCGTTTATACGTTTTTTCAAACAAACCCTTCGTTACAAGCCCTTTCCCATGATCGTTTATACGTTTTTTTTACACAAATCTACTTCCCTAGCTAGTCGTTATTTTTTCTCTGATTTCGTATTATCAGGTCAACTAGAAATTTCTGGTTGGTCTTTCTGGACAGCCGCTAATCTTTTGTATAGTGTCACAAATAATAGGGATCTGTTGTTAGTAGTAGTAGTAGTAGTAGTAGTAAAGGAGGAGAGTGCATGTGGAAAATCGAAGCTTGCAGCAACTATTACATGAAGCAAAGCAAGGGAACCAGCAGTCTTTTTCAGAAGTGGTGACGATGATGCAACAACAAGTGTTTCGTTACTGTTACCTTATGATCGGAAATTATCATGACGCAGAAGAAATTGTGCAGGAGGTGTTCGTGCGGGCTTATTTTAATTTAGCTAAATATGAAGAAACTGGTAGTGCTAGTGGTTGGTTATTTACGATTGCACATCGACTTTGTTTGAATAGCTGGAAGAAGCAGAGTAGATGGAAACAGTTACTTATAAAAGCGGCATCGGAAGAAGCTGTGCGGCAAGACAAGAAAGAAATAGGGATGGAAGAACGTTTAGAAGATCGAATAGAAAATGGAACAAATAGAGGAATGATAATTTTACGTTCGTTACCTATCAAACAACGAGAGATTATGATTTTAAAAGTAGTACATGGGATGAGCTATGAAGAAATTAGCAAAATTGTCGGTGGAGCGCCAGTAAATTTGCGAAAACAAATGGAGCGGGCACGGAAAAAGTTACAACGGGAACATGCCGATAACATGAAACGGGGGATTGTATATGAACAGAGATAGCGGGTTAGAAAGACAACTGAAAAACATCGAAATACATTACATTGATGTGCGGGAACAAGTGATGGAACAGATTGCAGCTAAACATGAAAAAAGAAGACGAATACGATACAGTAAGCCTCAAATAATCATTGCTTCGATTGCTGTTGCTGGTTTGTTAACGGGATTTGCAGCGACAGCGGTAGTTGGCATTCATAATGAACAAGGTAAACTTATATTTTCGATCCGTGGATTTAACGATGACAATCTCCCTCCTCTAGAGCAAGTGGAAGTAGTAGATCAGTATGTAAACCAATTGCAACCAGGGGAAGCAATCGCCATTTATTCTCCTGTCAATAATCCAGAAAATATCATTACGGTGCGAGACAAACCGATCATTTATGAACAATTGGAAATGCTGAAAGCGAACGTCCCACAGGATCAATTTGATATACCAGCATTAGATGCAAATAATATTCAGTTTAAGCGAGGATATGTTCAATATGAATTGGGGCGGCCAGATAGTAGTCGTTTAATAGATGAGAGTATTCAAAATGATGGCAAGACAGTTGTAGAAAAAGTGCCTGTTCTTGATCAAATACTAGGAGTGACGATGTTTATAGAAATGGAAAATCAGGAATATATCGTGTCTATATTGGAAGGTAGTAGATGGCAAACGTTGTACACTGATTTGGAAAAGGTGAAAGCTCATCGAACGATTGTGACAGAACATGGAGATGCGTTACTTATTGAAAGGGAGGATGGTCAGCAATTGATGTGGAAATCGGATGATGGACAACAAGATTTATTTTATGAAATGAGTGTGCAAGGAAAATCAGAAGCGGGAGCGGATCGATTAGTGGCTTTGTTACAATTTTTGTTGAAATAGAATAAAGAACAATTATGTTTTTGTTGCTCTAATTCGCTATAATAGTTATGGTATTCATTATTTTCATAGCTAATATAGGAGCGATTACATTATATGTATATACTACAAGAACGAATTCGACAAGAAGGATTAATTTTATCAGATACCGTTTTGAAGGTAGATACCTTTATTAATCATCAAGTAGATACGGCGCTAGTCGTTGCAATTGGAGAGCAGTTGGCAGACTATTTTCGCCAGGAACAAATAACAAAAGTGATTACAATTGAAGCAAGTGGCATTCAATTTGCGATGGCTACTGCAATAGCACTTCAAACACCGTTTATCTATGCAAAAAAGAAAAAATCGATTATTCAAGATGAAACTGCTTATCGTGCGCCAGTCTATTCTTTCACGAAGCAAGAAAATTATGAAGTGAGTATATCGCGAAATTTATTAGATGCTACGGATCGGGTGCTTGTGGTGGATGATTTTTTGGCTACTGGAGCAGCACTGATCGGCATAGTCGATATCATTGCACAGTCTGGCGCTCATTTGGTTGGTGTAGGCTGTGCTATCGAAAAAAGTTTCCAGGCAGGTCGTCAATTGCTAGAAGAAAAAGGGGTTCGTGTTCATTCCTTAGCTCGCATCAAACAAATGTCTCCTGGTCACATTGAATTTTTGTAGTTTTGTTATGTGGAGAGTTATCCACTACGTGCTCTATTTGGGAGTAGGTAGCTGGATAATTTTTTTTATTGGTAGCATGATGTGTATTTTACATTGTCAGAAAAGAAGACTACACTAAAAATAAATGTTATGGGGAGGAGTTGATGTTATGGATAAAAAAGAGATGGAAGGAAAGTATTGTATAGTAACTGGGGCTAACTCTGGTATTGGCAAAGAAACCGCAATAGGGCTAGCAAAAGCAGGTGCATATGTAGTATTTACAGCTAGAGATAAGAAGCGGGGAGAAGAAGCGAGAGCTGAGATTGTGAAACGAAGCGGCAATGAGCATGTGGAGTTATTGGTTGCTGATTTATCTACGCATGCAGGCGTGCAATCTTTGGCAACACAGTATTTACAAAAACATGATCAACTACATGTATTAGTCAATAATGTCGGTGGCTTGTTTCAAACGTTTGAGAAAAATAAAGATGGGATGGAACTCACCTTTGCGTTGAACTACTATGCACCGTTCCTGTTGACTCACTTGTTACTGGATACAATGAAAAAAAGCGCACCAGCCCGTATTATCAACGTTGCATCACGAGTGCAGGCGGAAAGTTTACATATCGGAAAGTTACTCCACCCAGCACCATACAAATCGATGCAAGTATATGGTACTTCCAAATTAGCCGTTATTATGTTCACTTATACAATTGCCGAAAAATTACAAGGAACGGGTGTAACGGTTAATGCTGTACATCCTGGTGTTATTTTCACACCACAATCAGCACGAGTAGCCCCAACTTTCTTTTCACCACTGTTAAAATTATTTATGTCTAGCCCTGAAAAAGGGGCACAACCATCATTGCGACTGGCAATGGAGCCAACATTGCAGACAGTATCTGGCAATTATTATAATCAATTCACTCCAAAACGGACCGTGCCATTTTCTTATGATAAACAGGAACAAGAAAAGTTATATGAGTGGTCGTTAGCATTGGTAGGAAAATATAGTTAAATCATAGAGAGAGGTAAACGAGATCTGCCAATGCTAGCCGCTAAACGTTACGAAATAAGAGTTGTTCGTTAAAACAGTCCTGTACTGCTAATGAACAGCTCTTTTTCATTTATCAAAAATCAAAAATTTTAAATCGTTTATAATATAGGCAGGATGAAGAACGTTGTTAATCGCTGAAATGGATACGTCATGAATGTAATGTGGCACTTTAAGCCAATACTAACTCTAACTACAAACATGATTGATGTAAGGAGAATTAATATGCGAATTACAATAGAAGGCGACTCTCAAATGTACATTTATTTGAAGGATGCAAAAATACATCAAATTACACATAATACATTAACCGATGTTCTCTGTTATTTGTTGTTTGATGTTGCTAATAATTTTATCGGTATTAGAATATGTAATCGAAATGCGAATACCGGGCAAGAATTAGTTTTACCGATGGTAGGCGAGATAGAATACCCATTGCATCAAGCTAGTATAACGGATAGTCATACAGAAATTGTTATAAAATTTGATCGAAATGCACAGATACATGAGGAAGCGAAGGATAAATGTTTAATTGACTTGTGCGATGCCGGAATATTCGGTATTGAGCCAATGCCTTACACTCGCGTCCGAGGAACGGAAGTCATTAAACCATTTATAGACCAGACGAAATAACCTTTACGAATAAGTGCTGTACCTATATTACCAAGTAAATCGATAGAAAAAGAAAGCTACCAATACTTTTGCCTACTAAATGTTAGATCATGCAAAAAACGAATGATAATTAAAAAAATATTAATAATGTACGTAATTTATCATTGACAAATGACTGCTTATTTCATTAAAATTGGAGACGAAAACAGTATTTAAGGAAAAACAAAAAAATATTTTCTTTTCGTATAATCTCAAGAATTGGCTTGAGAGTCTCTACTTGATCACCGTAAATGATCTGGCTACGAAAGGTGTGAAGAGGAGTTAGTTCACTACGGCCTAGTGATTCCTCTTTCCATTTTGCAAAGCCTGGAGAATTGTAAGAACATTCGTCCAGGCTTTGTTGTTTATTCCAGCAAAATTTAGGAGGTATTTAACGGAATGGAACGTTTCTTTCGGTTAAAAGAATTAGGGACAAATGTTAGAACAGAGATTATGGCTGGTCTAACCACATTTATGGCGATGGCTTATATTTTGGCTGTCAATCCATCTATTTTAGGTACAGCAGGTTTGGATTGGAATGGCGTATTTTTGGCAACAGCTTTATCCGCCGGTATTTTCACGATAGTGATGGGATTGTTCGTTAACTTTCCGGTAGCATTAGCACCTGGGATGGGGCTTAACGCCTACTTTGCTTCGGTAATTATTGCATCACAAGCAACAGACACACCAATCACTCCAGCAATGGGGTTAACGGCTGTATTTATTTCAGGGATTATCTTCTTCATCCTAACGGTTACCCAAATAAGACAAATGTTGGTTGATGCAGTACCCGATAGTTTGAAGCATGCCATTACAGTTGGTATCGGTTTGTTTATTACAGTTATCGGTTTGAAAAACAGTGGCTTGATGTCCATTTCTGTAGAATCAATAAATAATATAGAAAAGGGCGTATTTACACCATTACAAGGATTTGAATCAGTCATCGGTATCGGTAGCTTCTCCGATCCAAACATGTTGTATACGATTCTTGCTTTATTTTTAATTGCTATTTTGATGGTATTGCGTGTACCTGGAGCACTATTATTCGGAATTTTGGGTACAACAGTAATAGCGATGATTACTGGGTTTGTAGATGTTCAAGCCGTATTTACTAACCAAAAATGGGTTCCTGATTTCTCCTCGATGTTGATCTGGCATTTTGATTTTGCTGGAGTATTGGAAGTTGGATTAATTACGGTTGTTTTAACGTTTACGTTCGTGGAGTTGTTTGATACATTCGGAACTTTGATCGGAACAGCGAACCGAGCGGGTATTATGAAAAACCCAGTGGAAGGCAAAAAGCGTATCGGTAAAGCGATGTTTGTAGATGCGATTGGTGTAAGTGGCGGTGCTGTTCTAGGTACTAGTACTGTAACGGCATTCGTAGAAAGCTCTGCAGGTATTGCTCAAGGCGGACGTTCTGGATTAACAGCAGTAACGACAGGAATTTGTTTCTTGTTAGCCATCTTCCTATCACCAATTGTTGCGCTAATTCCAGGTTCGGCTACTTCAGCAGCTTTGATTATCGTTGGTGTACTGATGATGCAATCTGTCAAAGATATTGATTTTCAAGATATGGTAAGTGCTATTCCAGCATTTTTGACTATGGCATTTATGGGCTTTACGTACAGTATTGCTAACGGTATTTCATTCGGTATCGTATCTTATGTTGTATTAGCAGCAGTATCTAATTTGTTTGGTAAAGGAAAGTATAAAATCCACTGGATTATGTGGGTGCTCGCCATATTAATTATTGCTCGTTATCTTTATATGTAATGTTTAATTTACGAAAAGATGGAAAATATAATAACAACACATCAAAGAAAAGCAGCGCAGGGCCGGCGTTGCTTTTTTTTTGCTCTATTGGCTACAGGATGGTATGAAATAATACAGACGCTCAATTTTTTTAAAGTGACATTAATCACTTCCGTATAATTTTTAACACTATATAATAAGGTCAGGATAAAGAATACAGTGAGCAGTTAATTTGTGGGGAGGGCTTAAGGATGGGTAGAGAAATAACAATTCCAGAAAATCCAGTATCACGCTTTTTATTTAGTAGTACGAGAGCAAGTTGGATTTGGTTAATCGTCAGATTATATTTAGGTTATCAATGGCTGACAGCAGGTTGGGGGAAAGTAACATCTGATGCATGGACAGGTAAAAACGCTGGTGTAGCGATGAAAGGTTTTTTGCAAGGTGCAGTGAATAAGTCGGTAGAAGGTGCCGATGTTACAACGTGGTATGCATCTTTTCTAGAAAACTTCGTTATTCCAAACGCGAAAGTACTAAGCTTCGTTGTTGCTTACGGTGAGTTATTAGTAGGATTAGGATTAATTTTAGGATTGCTGACTGGTATTGCTGCATTTAGCGGAGCTTTAATGAACGTTATGTTTTTATTTGCCGGAACGTTAAGCACGAATCCTTTATTGTTCATTTTGGCTACATGGTTAGTTCTAGCGTGGAAAAACGCAGGTTGGTACGGGCTTGATCGTTGGGCACTACCGCTACTCGGAACACCGTGGAGTAAAGATATAAGGAAAGATTAACAAGTTTTACACAATGTAAAAGAACCTTACCGATCACAAATATTGTGAGGCAAGGTTCTTTTTTGCTGACAGGTGAGTTAGTGATCCATGGTTATTATCTCGTTCGTCTTTTTCTGGCAATCGTTTGTGGTTTGGATTTGGAGCTTTGTGGATTGCGTATACTTAGTGGTCGATTAGAAGAATAACTACTTGATCTGCGTGCTGGTCGTTGATTGACTCGACTGCCTGATCTTTGGACTGGTCTGCTTGCTGTTCGTCTTCTTCTTCGTTGCGCTGGTAAAGCAGTTTGCTCAGATGAATGTTCATTATTATTATTGTTTTTACTGCCAAATGAACCGAAGAACACTTTTACTAATGGAGCCATTTGTGACACGCTAGTCATAATTTTTTGTGCTTTAGTTACCGTTGTTAATATGCCATCGAGTCCGCCCATGCGATCAACTACTCGTTTAATTTCTGTCATGTTTGCCATTTTACCAAGTTTAGCTAAACTAAATCCGCTCGCTTTTTCGGCATCTTGTTGTAGTGGAATGTCGGTACTTTGTTCTACGATAGCGTTTGTTGCTTCAGGAAGAGGTAGTTCTGGTGGACGTGGTAATAAATATGGTGCTGCTGCATGACTAATAGTAGCTGTTGATGGTGAGTTATTGGTAAAGTGCCCGTGTTCTTGCGCATAATTATTTAGCATCGGTCTGCGTGGTGTATGCGAAGACACGGATGCTACTGCTTCTCTATGGACAGTGGGATCGTGGCTAAATCCGTTGCCGATTCGATAGCGCTGCTCAGACTGATGCTGACGTGAATTATTCAAACCGATCACAACCTTTTTTTATAGTCTATGGCAATAACCTATGGTGCGATTGGACGATTGTCACGGTTTTAAAAATAAACAAGAAAAACTCTTCCCTCCTGTAAAGCGTGAATACTGTAACGTTTGAAAAAATGAGAGAAAAACGCTACAATGGAGACAACAATTATATCATGGTAACGAAACACTAGGAGTGATGGGAAATGCAATTGAAAAAGCTAAATGATAAAGCAGTAGATCAATTGTTTGAAGCAATATTAACGTTAAAATCGGTAGAGGAATGTTATATATTTTTTGATGATTTATGTACAGTTAATGAAATTCAATCGTTGTCACAAAGGCTAGAAGTAGCTCGCATGCTCGGCAAAGGTAGTACATATAATCAAATAGAAGCGGAAACAGGAGCTAGCACTGCCACGATTTCTCGCGTAAAAAGATGTCTAAACTATGGGAATGATGGGTACAAAATGGCACTGGAGCGAATTGAAAACAATGTCTAGTTCATCGTAGGAGCAATCATGTTCCGTTATATGATTAGAGATGAAGGGATGAGACGTCGTGATTATGAAAAGAGCCCGCTTAATCTACAATCCTTCCTCGGGTAGAGAAGAAATGAGAAAACGGCTGCCGGATATATTGCAAAAGCTTGATATTGGTGGTATTGAAGTGAGTTGTTATGCTACTACGGGTGAGGGAGACGCCATGCTAGCTGCTGCTGATGCAGCTGAGCGAGATTATGATATGGTTATTGCTGCTGGCGGCGATGGCACATTGTATGAAGTAGTAAATGGGTTGGCGTCAAAAATGAATCGTCCACCGCTAGGAATATTACCAGTCGGAACGACTAACGATTTCGCTCGAGCGATGAGCATCCCGCGTAATTGGGACTATGCCTGCGATTTAATTATTCAACAATATAAAAAGCCGATTGATGTCGGAGTAGCCAATGAACGTTATTTTATTAACATTGCTGGTGGCGGTTCCCTGACAGAGCTAACTTACGACGTACCTAGTAAATTAAAAACGATGATTGGCCAATTGGCTTATTATATGAAGGGTATAGAGAAAATGACTCGTTTGCGTCCAACGGTACTGAAATTGGATGCAGAAGGAGTCGGGACATTTCACGACGAATATATGATGTTCCTTATCTGCAATAGTAACTCAGTCGGTGGGTTTGAACGGTTAGCGCCTAATTCCTTGCCAGACGATGGCTTGTTGGATGTTTTGTTGGTGACGAAGTGCAATCTGGCAGAATTTATTCGGTTAGTTACATTAGCTTTGCGTGGTGAGCATCTGAACGATCCACATGTCATACATTTTCAAACAAAACGATTACAAGTAGAAACACCTGACTATGTGCAAATTAACTTGGATGGAGAATATGGTGGCGTATTGCCATTTACTTTTTCTATACTACCGGGACATTTGCATATTTTTACAGATGAGACGGGAATTTCTACGTATGAATAACAATTGATTTCAGTAAGAGCGGAGAGTTAAAAATGAAATATGGTAAAGCAGGACGGCATGAGAAGGATCGCAATAAACCAGCTAAGCAAACTGCTGGAAAATCGTCCATGTCTCGCAGACGAAACAGTCGTAACAAACAGCCTTCAGGTGTATCAGGAGCATCCGCAGTAAACAATGAAAACTCCGTCCAACCAGCAGCACTAGCTGCTGGTAATTGGCATGCAAATGATATAGTAGAAGTCGATATCGTCGATTTGACGCATGAAGGTCAAGGGGTAGCGCGGTTGGCCAGCTATCCTTTATTTGTGTCCGGTACTATTCCGGGAGATCGATGGAAGGTTAAGTTGGCGCATCTAAAAAAGAGCTATGGTTTTGCCGAACCAGTAGAGCTACTTTCAGCTAGTCCGAGTCGGATTTCTGCACCATGTGCTATCTTCGATCAGTGCGGTGGTTGTCAGTTGCAACAATTTGATTATGAACAGCAATTAGTTTGGAAAAGACAGCTTGTTGTTAATAATTTGCTGAAAATTGGCAAGTTGAACGTCGTCAAAGAAGAATCCACGGTAGAAGTTGGCGAGCAAACTGGCGTTATCGTTCGTCCAACGATTCGGATGGCTCATCCTTGGAAATATCGTAACAAATCGACTGTACCTGTTGGTAGAGAGGAACGAACCGGTCAATTGATCGCTGGTTTTTATGAGCGTGGTAGCCATGAAATAGTCGATATGGATCATTGTCTTATCCAGAATGAACCTAACGATGAAGCAGTTCGAGTGGTCAAACAAATAGCTAAGCAGCTACAAATCGAGCCTTATGATGAGCGGACTAGAAGCGGATTACTCCGTCACATTATGGTGCGTAGCGGTGAAGTGACAGGCGAGATGATGGTTGTCCTTATAACGAATGGACGAATTATACCGCAGCTTGCCGAGTGGCTAAAGCGAATTCGTAAGGAACTACCGCAAGTGACTAGCATTGTCCAAAATATAAACGAGCGCAATACGAATGTTATTTTTGGCGAGCAGACGATTACGCTGTGGGGCAGCGATATTATATATGATGAGCTAGACGGTATTCGTTTCGCTATTTCTGCACGATCATTTTTTCAAGTGAATCCTAAGCAGACGATCGCACTGTATCAAAAAGCAGTGGAGTATGCAGCGTTAACAGGGCAAGAGACGGTCATTGATGCCTACTGTGGCATCGGAACGATATCGTTGTTTTTGGCACGTCAAGCGGCTCACGTATATGGGGTCGAGATTGTACCCGAAGCTATTGAAGATGCAAAGCGCAATGCTGGCTTAAATAGCATAAACAATACAACTTTTGCCGTCGGAGCAGCAGAACAGGTGATGCCTGCATGGAAACAACAAGGCATAACTGCTGACGTCATTGTAGTCGATCCACCACGCAAAGGTTGCGATCCGATATTGTTGGAAACAATCATTCAGTTACAGCCTAAACGCGTCGTTTACGTGAGCTGCAATCCCTCCACACTAGCTCGTGATCTGCGCATACTGGAAGATGGCGGTTATCGCATAGTAGAAGCTACACCAGTAGATATGTTTGCCTGGACGAGTCATGTGGAGAGTGTAGTATCAATGCATCGTGTAGACAAATAATTGGGAATGCCTAAACCAAATGTTTTATGGAATATGACTTGAGTGTCGTTAATATCTCGATATATGTTAAGAATTTATGGTGAACTATGAGATTAAATCCTCTCGCCTCCACCATGAAAAGCCCGACCTAGTACGGTCGGGCTTTTGTTTTGCCATAAAAAATAGACAATACAGTACACATCAAATTATTTAAGGATTTTTTAGTGGTGCATTGGTAGACATTTTGTCTACTTGTTTAAAATTATTTTCCGTGTGATGCAAAAGGTTCTTATCCTAGGTGAACGTGAGAATTAGGATAAAATCCGTTTTGCCATATATTCACCCTGATCATGCTCTTTGTTTTACTACATACTGGTAATAGCTATTCTTAATAAATTCAGGGTTCTATATTTTGAGAGTTTTACTGGATTCTGCAGTACAGCTTAGATATCTGATTGAGTTCTTGTAGATTATCCCTAAATAATCTTGCAGGTGTAGATAATTATTCAAAACTCTCATTTCTAACACTTTCTCGTTTTGATTCCCACTCACGTTCGCTACGAATTTCTGCTTCGAATACTTTTTCTTCTTTATTTGCCCAATCTGCAATAAAATAATCTTC
This sequence comes from Paenibacillus yanchengensis, assembly GCF_042684845.1. Classification (NCBI taxonomy): domain Bacteria; kingdom Bacillati; phylum Bacillota; class Bacilli; order Caryophanales; family Paenibacillaceae; genus Paenibacillus; species Paenibacillus yanchengensis. The sequence continues at coordinate 37,095 of NZ_JBHUMH010000006.1, forward strand.
GTGTTCTTTTAAATCAGATATTAAAAAAAGACGTGATTGCATTATCTCTGCCCTGGACCCTTCCCATGACATCGGTCTAAAGGTTGATTTATACTCATTCAAAACTACGATAGGATTGGAAGAGTTACTTAGGATTCTTTGTGACAAGGGAGTCCACTCTAGATTATTTTTTTCGTTTTTTCGATACGGCATAATGGTTGAGGCTGCAATAGGGTATCTTGTTTCGGGATTAATCTCACACCAGGCAATGATTAAATCATCTTCAATATTAGATATGGGATTCAGTGAACGTTCCGAAATAAATACTCGGCGTATCATGTAATTAAGTTCATCACTATCTCCTAAAAAGGAGTCGAGAAAGACTAGTGGCTGTGTTTTAGAGAGTGCTTCCAAAACATGCTCGTAGTCCCTAGAATAAATATCATAGTTTATATAAGCCTCAACAAGTCTGTCACATAGAATCCTTGCTTTTTCTTTTGCTGATTCAGTTGAAAAACAAGTCATAATTAGGATAGATAACTCATAATCCTTTTGATTTACAATGTTAGACTCTCTTGAAAAAGGAAATTGTCCAAGTAAATCTTGTCCGATAGAAATGATAGTATCACTTATAGAAGTTTCTGTAGAATGACCAGAAATTCTCATTTGTAAAATTTTAATTGATAATGCTAAACCTCCGGGCTTAGAGGATATTATTCTTAATAATTCGCAAAAATCGCTGTCACTTACTATTTGATGGACACCTTCATAGGCCAAATTCGCATATTGCGATATCGGCGTAATCCCAAGCTCTAGAGACCTTTTGACCCTTTCTATACCTTGAATTGTCATTGGTATGCTTGTTTGTAGCCAAGGATACACTGGCGCTAAAATATCATTTGTAACAGCCTCATCGAGAAAAGCCTCAGCCATGTTGGGGCTTTTGCCAAAGAAAATAGCATTTAAAAATCCCCGAATTACTTGGAAATTTCTTTTTGATTCTTCTATAAGGGAAAGTTGTTTATAAAAATTCCGCCACATTTCTTCCAAATTATCACGGCCATCTGCTAAGCCTTGTCCCAAATTAAATAGTCTAACCCCTTCATTGCTTAGAATATCAGGTAATAACTCGTTTAAAATAACATTTTGAAATGCAATTTCCTGGCCTATAGAACGAGTAGTAATTTCTGTTTGATGATAGTTATTAGTTGCTCTGGTATCTCCATTCTCGATATCGTCTACCCAAATATAGCTGAGAGGAGAAAGAGCGTACAACTTTGCTCGTTCAATTAAAGTAAGTGGTTTAAGAATAATATCAAGGTTATTTAAACGAGAAAGAATATTAGGATCCATACGTGTTTTATCGAACTTTTTTGTAGTTCTAACAGCAACCCATCCCTCTCTCCAAGTACCTTTACTGGAAATCTTCTCTGCTGCGAACTCAAGTGCATCATGCATACCTGCTCTTGACCATAATCCTCTAAATTTTTCTGCCAAAAGGACCTTTGCCTGAGATGCTACTAGGGTCTCGGAGATTGCAAGAGATATTGTATATTCTATAAATAATTTAAACCATGATTGAACATCATCTTTATCTCTTGGTGAATATCCATAGTCCCTTGAGCGAGCACCAAATTCAAATCCGTGATGGGAGCTAAAGTGCCAGGATTCCAATGATGCACTTAACAAAGAAATTCCTAGAGCGATTCGCTCATCAGAGTTCGATTCTACCAAGCTCGAAATTATTTTAAGCCTTTGTGCAGGTGTAGCATGTGTACCTGACAGATATATATAGAACAATGACTTCAACAGCGCTCGAATCGAATTATTATTTTCATTAGGATTTTCTGAAAGGGCAAATCGACTAAGCAACAAAACAGATCGTTCAAACAAATCCTTTTCGTACGCGAGAGATCGAAGAAGTTTTGTGAAAAAAGTATAGTGGGCATTATCACGTGAGAAAAACTGTTGTGCATAATCTCGACTAGAAACCCTTTCAATAACCAAAAGGGTTAGCTCTGGATTAATAGGAGCAATATTATTAAGCAAACTAATACCAAGTTCATTCAAGTCACTGACATCTCCTAATAGACCATTCTCTGAAAGCCAGTTATTCGATATTTGTTTTGCTGCCTCACATTCATGTAAGTAGCTCAGACGTCGTGAAAAAGATTTTAACAGTCTCTCGGTACCCACTCTTTCAAACGCATTATGAATACTTTCAAGTGGGATGTTTTCAAGTGCTCTTTGTGCAAGTTTATTAGCAATTGCATGGGGTAAAACAGCCCTCCATTTTCCACGTTGTTGTACAAGCTCTCGGCGTTTCAGTTCACTAACATTTTCATAAATCTCTCGGACAGATATCCCTACTAGAGATCCAAGAAGTCTAAGTTCAGAGTCGGTACTTTCAACAGTCTGACTATCGAATGAGTATACAAGCGAGCAAGCTTCTGCTGCTCTTAGTAAATTGCTATTGGATTCGTTTCTTTGTTGAAATAATCTAATAAATAGCTGGTTGTCTCTTAAATTTGCTAGGTTTTCATCTTTTTGAACTGTACGAGCTAATGCAATTGCAATACGTGCATTACCTCCTGAAACTTCTGCGATCGTGCGAGCATCTACTTCACTAATGTGATTAAATCGAACACGAATAACTTTTTCAATAAGTTCAAAGGAAGCTGGTTCTAGACGAAACACTTCAGTCTCTTCAGGTTGGTCATCTCTGACATCATACTCAACTGTTATTAAACTAACTAAACTTCCTGAAGCCGAGCATAAAGATGTTAATCGGCTATGTAATTCTGGCGGACAGTTATCTATTACTAAGATTGAAGGTCTATGAGAAGCTAGTATTCGTTCAGCAAAATTACGAGGATCAGGATTAGGACTGTCACTAATATCACAGTAAAACACTTGCGAGAGATTCAGAGGTTTGTCACCAATGCGTTCATCGAATAATGCTTGGATTAACCTCGTTTTTCCTACACCTGAAAGTCCAACTAAACGAACGGAAGAGGACGGGCGCTGTAGAATTGCTCGAAGATGGTTTATTCCATCTACTGCCGAAAGTCCTTCTGAGAGAGGGGCAGAATCATTGTGAAGACGAATGTGTCCGTCCAAAATATATTCTTCTTTAAGACCCTCCGGACAGTTTGCCCAATTTCCATATGCTCTCCATCCTTGAATTGGCCGTCCAAGTTTATCTCGTATCCAAAGGACAAGAGCGTGATGGTTACGTACCCAGCCAGCAATTCGTTCACGATCATAGAAGTCAACTTTTAAATTATGAGAGTTCGGGTAATCAGATATTGCTTCTTGCATCGCATCTTTTCGGTCTGATAGTGCTGAGTCAGCAGTTGAACCCTGACTACTCACAATAATGTAAGCTCCACTCTCGTCAATTAAGTCCTTAATAACTTGTCTAAGCTCACCATTTGGTTGCATTTCATTAATAATTGCACTACGTGGCATGTCTGGTTTTTTTACTTGAAAACAAGTTTTTGATCTCGGAATAAAGCTGTCAGAATGTAACGTGCTTGTAAGTTCAACACGGACATCAACACCGCCATCTTTGGCATTTTGATGGCCACCCCATGTAACTCCTGCGGTCGGTAGTGCGTTAAGACGAAGGTCTGCTTCACAAAGAAGGCCAATAAGAGATCTTAAATCAGCATCACTTAGCTCACTAATATCATTACCTGTAACTTCGATCATAATATTAAAAACCTCCTTCAAATTCTTCATCGGCATTTGCTTGTCGCTTTAGTAAGTTTGTCGTTCTTTAGTTACGAATCCGAAAGTTCAATGAAAAGTAGGAACAAACGGTTGTTTTTTCAAATTGACCTGTTACTTCATTAGTTCTTTTCCTAATTTATATTTGGAGTAGGCCTCTAAAATCCATACGAGATTACCTAGAAAATGATTAATTCTTAAGCCTTTCATAATATTATAGCTATATGAGTAAACGTTCCAGAACTCTTCCACGGATAGAACAAACTGCGACTTAAGTAAGAGGAGCAGATCGTCCAGTAGTAATCTTACTTCTTTCGTTTTAAATTTTTTGCCAATCAATGTTTGATAACTAAAAGGTTTACTGAAGCTATCGTAACCCTTAGAAATTTGGCTAAAGTGATCGGTATGGGTACACCAAATCAAACAATTTTTAGGCGATTTCAATTGAGATTGCACAGACGTTAAATATGCTAACGTTCCATGAATAGATACCAATTTTATTAAACCAATGTACATAGATAGCTCTAACAATTCCACTTGAAGTAGTTTAAGACGGTGAACAGGGAGTTGTACATAACTAACTCTTTTCCCATATCCGGTTGACTTCAATAAGTCTCTGATTGTCAAAACTTAATTTATAAATGTCAGGCATATTCAACTGTTTCCAAAATGTGAAATTAAATCTTTTGTCCAAGTCATTCATAATTAATACCATAATATTACCGTGTGTCCCGATTGCAATGTTTTTACCAACATATCGTTCCAATACTTTTTCGAGCGCTCGAACTCCCCTGTTTTGGGCAACAATGTTAGATTCTCCTCCTTCCCAAGCAAAGGAATAATCCTCCCATACCTTAGCTATTGCACTATCAAAGTCGCTGAGGTGTTTGTCAGATAGTAACCTTTCTTTAAAGTCTTCTTCTATGACTATATCAACATCATATATACCAGTTAACCCTTGAATCGTTTGTATTGCTCTTTTATACGGGCTTGAAATCAGGACATTTATACTTTCGTTTTTCAGTATATCAGTAACTTTCCTAGCATCCTCTCTTCCACGTTCTGATAATGGTCTATTTAATTCGTCAGCAGAATAAGTAGAATGAGCATGTCGAACAAAATATAGATTTGTAATCAACTCTGTCACCATCCAATCGATTTAGTAAATAACCATATTTTAACACATTAAAGAAAGTATTGTCTGTATATCCGGATTTATTGTCGTGATTATTCCTTTAGAAGAAGTGATCATATGGCATGGATTCAGCAGCATCGATTTAAAGGATAAAAAGCTTTTGAAAAAAACTATACATCCTACAGTTTACAGTTTAAACTAGACGTATTTAATTATATGAATGAACAAGGAAATCCAAATTAATAAGATAAGGTGATACTATGTTGCTAGAGCATAATAATCTTGAAGAATACCAGGACCCGATTAATTATGATCTTGAATTTGGCGGTGAGATTAATAAATATAATTTCTATCTTGAACTTGCAAAAATAAACCCGGGAGAAGTTTTAGAACTTGCATGTGGTACAGGATTAACAACAATACCCTTATCAAAATCCGGAATTAATATTACGGGTGTTGATATTTCTTCAGCAATGCTTTACTATGCGCGGGTTAAAGCTAAAGGTCTGCCTGTTACTTTTATTAAAAGGTGATGCTCGGACATTTGAGTCTGAAAACGGAACTGATTTATCAAACGAAGAGGAAACAATTTGGGGAGAATTTATCGATAAGGATGGAATTAATGTCAAGGTATCTGGAATGCAAACCTATGATGCCAGGAATCATATCATGTACTGGATCACTTTCCGTGATTGGGGATATAAGAAAACTGCTTCTCGAATTGCCTGTCGTTTTACTGATAATGATACTCTTAAGTCTTTGTTAACTAGTCATATTTACCTAAATGTATAACCAGTTGAGCTCAAGTGGAAGTAATGTTTGAGTTTTTTTCTTGAAAAGCTCTGTTACAGTTCTTTGTTGATTTCTTACTAAGCAGGATATTTTAAGATCATTACGGATTCATGACTGGTTTTTTTTTACAAGGGAATTTCATAAGATCGCCTCTTTCTATATGATGGTTATATGTGTTAGACAAGCAAAATTGCGCATCCGTTCATTCTATGTAGTGTGAACTCCACGGAGAAGCAAAAGAAAACTCTCTTGTTCGATTATGTGGAGAGGGAATTTAAGTACAATGTCATTGTAGATCCGATTATCAAGTTAAGTTCGCCAGAGCACGGGTTCTTTTACCCTAGCGTGACGGATAACTATTCCGATGCGAACCGCATTCTGTATTGTACGGCAAAATCGAATTATCCAGATCCGCACTTCATCGGACAGGTCTTAAATGCCGAAAGATCCATGACTTCAATGGAAGAGAGGGCTATTTTCGAAGACATCGTGAAGGAAGTGGTGGGCGCACAACTCGACGTAGCCACTCTCGCACATGTGTACGAGGAGATCCACCAGGTAATCGAAACCAACGAAGATAAGGAAGAACTCCCGAAGTTGGATTATAAAGATGTGGAACGTTTGCTGACAGTAAGCGGCATAGAGAATGTGACGACGGATAAAGTGGAACGCGCGTTTCAAACGATCGTGGACGATAGGAACTATGAAATGAAGGTAAGCAGCGTTATGCCGAAATTCACTTCAAAATCGATTAAGATCGATACAAAGATAGTCTCGATTTCGGTCAGCCCGCAGCATTTAAAGTATGTGAGACAGGTGAATTATCAAGGGAAACGATGCATCATGATTGAGATCGACGAAGATGTTGTAATCGAAGGATTCACGCTCAGTACAGAGACATTATAAACTCAGTAGACAGCGGTGGTTGATGCGGTTGCAGAGTTTGAATAGGTTGGCACATAATGTGTTCTTGAGGGAAAGAAAATATTAAAATAAGACAACAGCGATGAGAGGGGAGGGTCTTGCTGGAGGATAAGTCAAACTGGAGTACTCGAATAAATATTTGAAGTCCATGTTGTATTTAATGGGAACCGAAGATTTTGAAACAGTTCGTCACAAGGGAGTTTCTATAATTAAAATTAACCTATGACATCAATTACATCCACTTGTATGATGCGGAGAGTATAATTTAGATAATGTTTTGTGTTCGAGCGAAAAAATTAGGAGTAATAAAAATTATTTATAGATTGGAGGTATAGTATGAAGAGATTGTTAGAATTAGATAAATTATTGAACGTCATAGGTATTCTTTTAATAATAGGATTTATTGTTCGATTAGGGGCTGATTATTATAAATCACAAAATTTAATTGATGCTGCACCATTTTATAGCTTTATCATTGGCAGAAGTGTTTTGTTTTTATTGCCAAGTGCCATTTGTTTTATATCTGCTATATATTTTGTCAAAAAAAGAAGATAGCATAATTAATAGAAGATTGTTACCGCTCTTTTTTTTTTGCGCTTTTTCGGTATTACGATAAACCAATACTTTTTCATTTTGCAAGAGCTTTTTCAGGTGTGACAGCTAAAGATATGGTGAAGTATTCAACAATCGGAAGACTGAGCAAGGACGCTTTACATTGCTAGTTAGATCTGAATTGCTATAAAAATCACTCAACAAATATTTGCACTATACTTGATATATAATATAAGTTGTACGTTTATTTTAATAGTGTATATATAAGTAGGGTGATGAGATGCAAATTAATAGGCTTTTTGAAATAGTATATATTTTACTCGATAAAAAGATAGTGACTTCAAATGAACTTGCAGAACATTTTGAGGTGTCGACTCGGACGATTTATCGTGATATAGAAACGTTATCTAGTGCTGGAATTCCAGTATTTATGACCAAAGGTAGAGGTGGTGGGATTAGCCTTTTACCTGATTTTGTACTAAATAAAACGGTGTTTACAGAGGAAGAAAAAAACAGTATTCTATCTTCACTTAAAGCTGTACATTCCGTGGATTTGAGTGAAAGTGACAATGCCATAGCTAAACTTGGTTCATTATTTGGTGGTGAACAAACAGATTGGATTGAAGTGGATTTTTCGTCTTGGGCTAGTGGACAGCATGAAACGGAAACTTTTAATATGATTAAGTCTGCAATATTGTGTAAGGAAGTTATTTCATTCAACTATGCCAGTGCAAAAAGCCAGCAGACAGCTCGTCAAGTAGAGCCTTTAAAACTGTGTTTTAAAAGTGCTGCATGGTATGTATATGGATATTGTAAGGAGAAAAGGGATTTTCGTTTTTTCAAACTAAGAAGAATTAGGGAACTTCGTGTATTAGAACAACACTTCCAGCGGAAATCTCCGAAGCAAGTTTTAGTGAAAGAAAATGTGCCCCCGGGAGAGTATGTTAGATTGAAGCTAAAGTTGTCTGCCGAAGTTGCTTACAGAGTATATGATGAATTCGAAAGCTATGAGCAGCAAGAGGACGGAAGTTTTATTACTGAAATTGACTATCCAAAGGGTGAATGGTTAATTTACTATATTACAACGTTTGGTAGACATTGTGAAGTATTAGCACCGGAAGAAGTAAGAGACGAGGTAAAAAAAGAATTGCAGAACACATTAAAAAATTACGTTTAATATGACAACAAGCTGTCATATTAGACAGAGTATAATAGCCTTATCAAACAGATGGAGGTTATGTAAAGTGAAATATGAAATTGTGCATTTAGAGCAAAAAACAGTTGTAGGTGTTAGTGCAATTACCGGTAATACTGATCCAAACATGGGTGAAATTATTCAAGGGCTTTGGGATAAATTATACCAAAGTGGAATAAATGTTTCGATTGAAAACAAGATTAATCAGTATGCGATTGGACTTTATTCTGATTACTCCAATGACCAGTACTGTGTTACAGTTGGTAACGAGGTTTCCAAAGCGGTCAATGATGAACTAACTACTAAGACGATTCCAGCAGGTAAATACGCAAAGTTTTCTGTACATGGACCGATGGGGACTGTTGTAGCCGAAGCTTGGGGTGAAATCTGGAAAATGGACTTGGATAGAAGTTTTACAGGAGATTTCGAGGAGTATCTTAATAATGATTGGGAAAACACAGATGTTGATATTTATATTGCATTAAAATAAATACTAGCTTTGTAACTTGTTGAAGCTGCTGTCTGTGATTTTCAAGTGTTAGTAACTATAGTCCAATCACTGATTGACAAGTCAATCTAAAGTGTATATGATGTTAACTGTCACTAGGGGAGCCCACATTATGGGCTGAGACTGAAATTAAATTCGGGACCCTTCGAACCTGATCTGGACTATACCAGCGTAGGGAAGTGGGCAGTTTCGATTACATCTGTAACGAATCCAGCCATTTCTTTCGAGGAATGGCTTTTTTTCATGCCATCTCCGGGAGTGACCCATTATAGTATTATAAAAAAAGAGTGGGAGTGTTTCATTGTGAGAAAGATGGTATTCATATGTACAAGCTTAATGATGTTGTTCCTTGTTATGGCAGGATGTAGTGGGGCCAAGCAAGTGACGGAAGGCGAGAAAGAGTCGAGCAATGAATTGATTGATGTTAAAATGATGATTGATTGGACGCCTAATACGAATCATACTGGGATTTTTGTAGCGCTGGAAAATGGATTTTATAAAAAGCATGGACTGAATGTCACCATTATTAATCCTGGAGATATTCCCCCAGAGCAAGTCGTTGCTGCTGGAACAGTTGAGTTTGGAATCGGAAATCAAGAAAATGTGACGCAAGCACGCATTCAAGATGTCCCGCTCGTTTCGCTTGCAGCCATCATTCAGCATAATACTTCTGGTTTTGCTGCACCTGCTAGTAAAAATATCAAATCACCTAAAGATTTTGCTGGAAAAGTATATGGCAGTTATGGAGGCGAGCCTGAGAGAGCCATTATTAAAACACTAATGGAAGAAGAGGGCGCTGATGTTGAACAAGTGAAGTTCGTGAATGTCGGGACTACGGAGTTTTTCGCTGCTGTTGAAAAGGATATTGATTTTTTATGGGTGTTTTATGCTTGGACTGGTATCGAGGCAGAGCTTCGTAACGAGCCGATTGATATGATTTATGTGAATGAGTTTTCAGATAAACTAGATTACTATACACCAGTTATTGTGACCAATGAGCAGATGATAAACGAGCAGGCGGATGTTGTTAAAGCATTTATGGCAGCGACATCGGAAGGTTATGAGTTTGCAATAGACAATCCAGAAGAAGCAGCCAAAGTGTTGCTGAAAGCAGCGCCTGAATTAGACGAAGAGCTTGTTATTGCTAGTCAGAAGTGGCTCAGTCCACGCTACAAAGAAGATGCGCCTCGCTGGGGTGAGCAAAGACGGGAAGTATGGCAGCTCTATGGCGAGTGGATGTACGACAATGGTTTAATAGAGAAACAGCTTGAAGTGGATCAAGCGTATACGAATGAATTTTTACCTAAATAATCTTATTGAGGGAATAGTGATTATGTTGCTGCGATGGATTAGATTAGTTTGGCTGCCCTTTGTGGTCGTATTATTAACTCTGATTGCTTGGCAACTGTATGTTGATTGGAGCGGGATGAAAAAACATATATTACCAAGCCCGCTAGATGTGCTGCATACTGTGGTCACTAGCTTTCCAATGATGTGGCCACATATTACAGCTACGATGTATATTGCTATTACAGGGTATCTGTTAAGTATAGGTGTCGGTTTATTCGTCGCAATCGCATTACATCTTATTTCACCACTAAGAAAGGCACTCTATCCATTACTTCTTATTTCGCAAAATATTCCGATGTTGACAATTGGTCCTATTCTCGTGATCTGGTTCGGTTTTGGAATACTGCCTAAAATAATATTGATTGTATTAATGTTATTTTTCCCGGTGACGATAGCGATGATGGGCGGATTGATGCAGGTTGATCGTAAATTGCTCGAGTATATGCGGATGGTCGGGGCTACAAAGTGGCAAATTTTTTGGAAACTGGAGCTGCCAAGTGCTCTGCCGCAAATGTTTTCGGGGTTGAAAATATCAACGACATACAGTGTGATGGGTGCTGTTATATCAGATTATCTTGGAACAGAAAAAGGATTAGGGCAATATATGAAAATGGGGCTTGCTTCTTATCGCGCTGATAGAATTTTTGCTGCTATTATTGTCATCGTTATCGTTAGCTTATCGCTATATGGGGTAGTCGCATTAGCGGGAAGATGGTTCACTCGCTGGGATAGAGATAAGCATATGACCCAAGATACTTGAGTAATCTGAATCATGCTAAAATAACAATAAATTACTAATCGATGATGTGTCACATGTGATGAATGATGAACTAACCTGCACTAGTCTATATCATTCATCACTTCTATTATTTTTTGGATGACGAGTTGTTCGTCGCTGGCGACCTGTTCAGAACTAACGTGGATTAGCTCGGGATGATTTCCGACGCAGATGGAACGTTTGGCTTGTTTAAACATCGGAATATCGTTAGCGTCATTGCCAAATGCGATAAAATCAAAGGGAGCTATACCTATCATTTGTAGACCGCTCCACTTACTAACATCTTTAGGGTTAATATCTATAATATCTTCTGATCCATGTAAATAGGTAACAATCGGTAACTGGTTCAACTCGTGTAACAATTTTTCGTTATCGTTACTGTGCAAAATAACAACTTTCACAATTTCATTTAATTTTTCTAGAGGAACGTTTTTTGCTGTTTGATTAGGATCTAAATTTTTTCGAATGGGGTGGTCTTCACTACCTGAATAAGCATAGTCCCAAGCGCTATCAACCAAATATTCAGCTTTATATTTTTTTAGTAGTTGAATAATATCTTTACCCGTAGTTGTATCGAAATGGCTGGTAGAAATATGTAGTTCTTCCGTAACGACAAAGGCTCCGTTGCCACCTACCATTGGAAAATGGTGCATCTGCGGAGGTAATATGGGTAATAAATCTCGAATTGGTCTAGCCGAGGCAAATATAATGTCATGTCCTTTGTCCACTAATAAGTTTAATGCATCGACCATCTGTTTACTTAACGGCTTTCCTTTAAAGCAAATGGTACCATCTAGGTCAAAAACAAATGTCATTGGTGTTGCCCCCTTAGGTTTCTATTCCTTACTTTATTTTTTCATTCACTTACTACAATAATATTTTTATGTTTGTCGTCTTTTTCAATAGTAAGCTTAGTTCTATCCATGTTAACTAGTTCTTTTATCTGTAGGAAATCTACGTCACTTCGATACAAAGTAATATCTAGAGTCACTTTCTCATTTTTAACAAATACGAGCTTATGAACCATTTCATCCACCTAATCTTATTTTCATACCATATCCTCGTCCTATTTACTTGTTAAGTACTATTAGTTTAACATTTATTAAAACGATGAACACATTTCTTTGCAAAATACTGTATCGTTAAACAGCTTAAAGGGTAACTTAACGAGTGAATTCGGATAAATTAATGTTAAAAGCATTGAATAACATATGAATACATGCTAATATGTTCATATATAAATATGGAGGAGGTTGCCATATGGGACACGATCATCAAGGTCATGATCATACGCATGGTGCGAACAAAAAGACATTATTAATTAGTTTTTTAGTTATTACCGCTTTTATGGTTGTAGAAGTAATCGGAGGAGTTATTACGAATAGTTTAGCTCTCATAGCTGATGCAGGACATATGTTAAGTGATTCGATATCATTGTTTATCGCTTTAATCGCCTTTACGCTGGGAGAAAAAGCAGCAAACTATGCCAAGACATATGGCTATAAGCGTGTTGAAATATTAGCAGCTATTTTTAATGGTGTTACACTACTGGGCATTTCCATTTATATTTTTTATGAGGCATATCATAGACTTTCTGCTCCACCTGACGTTGCTTCAAAGGGTATGTTAATTGTAGCGAGTATCGGATTATTAGTTAATATATTAGTCGCATTTATTATGCTGCGTGGTGGGGATACAAAAGAAAATTTGAATATGCGAGCTGCTTTTCTTCATGTATTAGGTGATCTTTTGGGTTCTGTCGGTGCAGTAGTTGCTGCATTGCTAATCATCTTTTTTGACTTTGGATGGGCTGATCCAGTAGCTAGTATACTTGTATCGTTGCTCATATTACTAAGTGGGTGGCGTGTTACGAAAGATGCTGTTCATGTCCTAATGGAAGGAACACCAGCTAATGTAGATGTCCCGGAAATTATTCAGATGATTGAGCATGTAGATGGCGTAATAAGTATTCACGATTTACACGTGTGGAGTATAACAAGCGGACAAAATGCACTTTCTTGCCACATTGTTGTGGACGGAAGTTTAACGGTGGAAAAAAGCCAGCAGCTTCTTCGGAAAATAGAGCATGAGTTGGAGCACAAGGTGATTAATCATGTTACTATTCAACTCGAAACGGATACGCATCCGCACGAAGATTCGTTGATGTGTAAAACAGATTATGCGACGGGTTCACATGACCACCACGATGACCATTAGTAAAATCAGGAGAGCCACGTTATGCCGGCGTGGTTTTTCTGATAAAAAAATAGTTTGACATACGTATGGGGGGTATGTTAAATTTACATTAATAATAAAAGTTGTATCCACATGCAGCCAATTAAAATCATCAGCCATGAAATCAGAGGAAGAATAACTTCGTGGTATTAGAGTAATAAGACGGTGATTTTGATAGGGTAGCAAATTTTTTTGAATCTCATATACTATACAGGGGTATGGTATGTGATTCATAAATAACTAATCGAATGGAAACAACTAATTAAAACCTAACGAAAGGGGTAATATACATGGAGAAAGTAACATTGCAAGTAGAGGGAATGAGTTGTCAACATTGTGTCAATAGCATTGAAGGGGCGTTAAAGGAAATTGGGGTAGCAGGAAAAGTTAATTTGCAAAATAATACGGTAGATGTTTCTTTTGATAAAAGCAACACTAATATTGACAGCATTAAAGAAGTCATCGAAGAACAAGGATATGATGTAGTTTAATTGCAAGTTGGAGAGGAAGGTGACTCAAGGATGGGAACGACTGCGGGTGCTACGAATAAACAAACGACGCTGCAAATTAGCGGAATGACATGCGCCGCTTGTGCCAATCGAATTGAAAAAGGGTTGAACAAATTGGATGGTGTGACTGCTGCTAATGTCAATTTTGCATTAGAGAAAGCTAGCGTCACTTATGATCCGAACAAGGTCAACCTTGATAATGTTGAACAAATGATTCGTAAGTTAGGCTATGAAACAATTAAGGAAACAGCGCAGTTTCAGCTTGAAGGTATGACTTGTGCTGCTTGTGCGACTCGAATCGAAAAGGGACTTAGCAAGATGCCGGGGGTGTCTAGTGCAACTGTTAACTTTGCGCTTGAAACAGCTCGCATCGAATATTCGCCAGAGGAAGTTTCGACTGCTGATTTGCAAGCTAAAGTAAAACAACTCGGCTACAAAGCTTTAGTGAAAGAAGAAGGTCAGTCGACTGGTGATCGTCGGGAGAAGGAACTACGTCGTCAGAAATTAATGTTGCTTGTCTCTGCACTACTCTCTCTACCGTTATTGTGGACGATGGTTGGACATTTTTCCTTTACTTCGTGGATATATATGCCTGAAATTTTGATGAATCCATGGTTCCAATTTGCATTGGCAACACCAGTGCAGTTCATTATTGGCTGGCATTTTTATGTCGGAGCTTACAAAGCACTACGTAATGGTAGTGCGAACATGGATGTGTTAATAGCGCTTGGTACATCAGCAGCGTATTTCTATAGTTTGTATTTGACGCTGGATTGGACGTTCAATAGTAGTGGTGGGCATCATATGCCGTCGCTGTACTATGAGACGAGTGCGGTATTAATTACGCTAGTAGTGATGGGTAAATTATTTGAAACGCAGGCGAAAGGACGAACGTCAGAAGCGATCAAGTCGCTGATGGGACTTCAAGCAAAAACAGCTCTAGTTATGCGTGATGGACAGGAATTAACTATTCCGATAGAAGAAGTAATTGTTGGCGATGTGGTGTTAGTACGTCCTGGTGACAAAATACCGGTCGATGGAGAAGTGTTGGAAGGCTTATCTTCTGTTGATGAATCGATGCTGACAGGTGAAAGTATTCCTATAGAGAAAAAAGTTGGCGATCCGGTTATCGGAGCAACGATTAACAAAAATGGTGTACTACGTATTCGTGCCACTCGGGTAGGTAAAGAAACAGCACTTGCTCAAATTGTAAAGGTAGTAGAAGAAGCGCAAGGCTCCAAAGCACCGATTCAACGGGTTGCCGATAAAATTTCTGGTGTGTTTGTACCTATTGTTGTCGGCATTGCCCTTGCCACTTTTGCAGTCTGGTATTTCTTCGTGGAACCTGGTAATTTTGCTGGTTCATTAGAAAAAGCCATTGCGGTACTTGTTATCGCTTGTCCTTGTGCACTTGGTCTAGCAACACCGACATCTATTATGGCAGGTTCTGGTCGTTCAGCCGAGATAGGGATATTGTTCAAAGGCGGCGAGCATCTGGAACAAACGCATCGTATAGATACGATTATTCTTGATAAAACAGGTACTGTTACAAAAGGTAAGCCGGAGCTTACAGATGTTATGACGATTGGTGATGAAACAACATTTCTTAGATTGGTTGGTGCTGCTGAGAAAAACTCGGAGCATCCGCTTGCAGAGGCGATTGTAGCAGGTATTCAAGCTAGAAATATTGAACTTCCAGCAATCGAATCGTTTGAAGCAATTCCAGGCTACGGAATAGCAGCTGTGGTGGAAGGTAATAATGTCTTAATCGGTACACGCAGATTAATGGATAAATATAATGTGGATGCAACAGCTGCTTTTCCTGTTATGGAGAAAATGGAGGAATCAGGAAAAACAGCGATGCTTGCAGCAATTGATGGTAAGTATGCCGGAATGGTGGCGGTAGCCGATACGATCAAAGAAACTTCAGCAGCTGCGGTTCGTCGCTTAAAAGAAATGGGTATTCAGGTCATTATGATCACTGGTGACAATGCACGAACTGCTAAAGCGATTGCCACTGAAGTCGGTATTGATCATGTGCTTGCAGAAGTTTTACCGGAAGGTAAAGCGGATGAAGTGAAAAAGCTACAGGCAGCAGGTAAAAAAGTTGCCATGGTTGGCGACGGTATTAACGATGCGCCAGCGCTTGCAACAGCTGATATTGGGATGGCAATCGGTACAGGTACCGATATTGCAATGGAAGCAGCGGATGTTACGTTGATGCGCGGTGACTTGTCCAGTATTCCAGACGCTATCTTTATGAGTCGTAAGACGATGAGCAACATTAGACAAAATCTATTTTGGGCACTTGGCTACAATACACTAGGTATTCCGATTGCAGCAATTGGTTTGCTTGCGCCGTGGGTAGCAGGTGCAGCGATGGCATTAAGTTCCGTTTCCGTTGTGCTTAACTCGCTGCGGTTACAACGTGTGAAAATGAACAAATAAAGTGATGTTGCAGAAGGGAGGAGGTGAAAAATAATGCAAGAAGCAACAGTGAAAGTAAAAGGCATGACTTGCCGCTCGTGTATTTCGAAAATTGAAGGAGCTATCAGCGAAATCGGTGCGGAAGGCAGTGTGAATATGGAGCAAGGTGCAGTTGAAGTTAAATTTGACGAATCGAAAGTTCAAATTTCTGAAATAGAGGAAGCCATCCGTAATAAAGGATACAATGTCGAGGCATAATAATTAGCTAATGAGCGAGGGAGGTATGGACTAACTATGAATGAACCGGTAAAAATTTATACAATCCCAACCTGTAGCGATTGCAACTATGCAAAACGTTATTTCACAGAAAATAATGTTCCATATGAGGACTTAAATTGTGCAGAAAATCCTGCTTATCCAGAAGAAGTTTGGAAGTTAACAGGCAAACAAGTCGTACCAACCATTGTCATTAATGGGGAAGTATTTGTTGGTTTTGCTGAGAACTTAACAGATATTCAAAAGTTGTTACAAGGTTAAGTTTTCATTGTAGTTGAATTAGTTACGACCGACGATATCTCCACTTGTGGCGCAAGGGTACGCGGCAGATCGAATTGCATATCAAATTCGGACTGAACGTTGGTTTAACAACAGATGAACTTTTTATTAATCTTATTCCGTATACAGAGTTTCTAACTGACTATTACAGCATCTAATGAATAATTTAATTTCTTATATCACACATAAAATAGTCCTAATCAGCGATTATCTTCGCGATTGGGACTATTTTTAATTGGCAATTTCAATTTAGCTTGCATATGAACTCTTTTATTTTGAATATGCAGTAATCCAAGTACGTTAAATTTAAAAATGAAAGATTGATATGAAGCTTATTGTTGTAATAGGTGAAAAGTAAATACGTTATTATTGTGCATATATTTGAAAATACTGTTAAAATTAATAGGAAGAGTATATTTCTGATTTTTATAATAAAAAAAATTGGGGGTAAGTTACAATGAATACAAAAGCTATTGAAACTATATCAATCAGTGCTGTTCGTGATAGTATTGTTGTTTCTGATTACCTAGATCAATATATAGCTGATAACGATAAAGAGCCATCTTGGGATGGATTTGTTTATATATATAATGCCAAGAACAAAAAAAAGAATCAATTAACAGGGAGAGTTCCGGTACAGGTTAAAGGTACTGTTAATAATGATTTGTCTAAATCAGAAATATCATATCCAGTTAACATTATTGATATGAAAAATTACCTTAACGACGGAGGAGTAGTTTATTTTGTTGTTTATATTAATGAAAATGGGAATAGAACCAAAATATATTATCAAACGTTAACTCCTGTAAAGCTAAAGTTGTATTTAGGGGAAATAGAGAGAAGTAACATAGATAGCAATAGAATACAAAAAACAAAAAATCTTAAATTAATAGAATTTCCAAATGATAGCCTTAGAAAGGCTAATATCTTTTTGAATTTTTTTAATGATGGTAAAAAACAAATTAGTTTTTCTAAATCGAATGTATTTTCTTTTGATGATCTAAGTAAACTCGACAAGTTGACGGAGCTGTCGCTTACTGTTTCAGGTTATGGATACGGAGTAACAAGAAATGAAATTCATAGAGCTATTTTGGAAAATGAAGTATATGTATATGCAATGTTAAAGGGGAGTGATATTCTACTTCCAATTGATGAATTACCCATTGACCCTATTATAAAGGAAGTAGAAACAGCTGTGATATCAATAAATGAAAAAAAATATTATAATCAATTTTTAAGAATTAAGTCATTAGAAAATACACTCATCCAAATTGGAGATAGTTTATTTATAGAAGTAAATGAAAATCTAGGAATAGTTAAATTTCGCTATAAGCCTGCGTCGATGCTTCGAAAGCGTACAAAAGATTTAGAATTTTTTGTTGATTTAATTACTAGGAAATCATTTTTTGTAGATGGGATAAGAATTCCATTTGATTTAAATGATGATGAAATTAGGAAAATTAATATAAAGGAGCAGAAAGAGTCACTTGAATATTATTTTAAAATGATACTAGCGCTTGATACACTACATGTAAAAGAGGATATTAATTTAGAAGAAATGACTGATCAAGAGTATCGTCAATTTTACAATCTAGTTATTGCTTTTGCTGATAGAAAGCCGGTGTCAAACTTAAAACCGAATTTACCTAGAATAGGTTATGTTAGCATTGCTAATATAACATTACTACTCATATTTGAGAAATACCTAGATTCATATCATACATTTATTATTCAAGACTATTTTTCTTCAGGTATTACTCTAGGTTATGAAACAATAGATGGGGAAAAGTTAAAAACATCAGAATATTCTATTTTACAAAAAGAAGGATATTTAAAAGTATCTAATATAAATTATGATGCTATACTACCGTCATATCAATCATTAAAAAACGAAAATGAAGAAATATTCGAAAAAGCAACAAATGATCTGCTAATGATGTTATTAGCATATGATGAAAGTAGTATAAAGAACTCTAGGTTACTCAATGCAGCGAAAAAACTAGCGAAATGGATATTAGATGATGATGATAAAAAACATTCTTATGAATTAAATTTGCTCAATTATTTACAAGTTGTTCGTAGAGAGCGTAAATTCAATTCAGGTGAACATAAGCAGCTTTATACAGTAGCAGGAGATGCCTCTAAGGGAGACGATATAATTACAGGAGCACTTCTTTTGCTTGAAAATCGATCAGAAGCAGAAAAAAGTTTTTTAAAAATGGATGAGGAATTACAAAAAAGCTTTATAAAATATCCTATTTATAAATTCTGGAATCAAGTAGACAATTGAAATTGAATGCAAATTAATAGGAACGATTTAAGATGGACATTAAGATTGTAAAATAAATAAGAAATTAATTTGATTAATTGAAGACTATGGACTTGGTCCAGGACATACACCAAATAAACAAGGTATCTTTGAGGACAATTCAAACTTCAAAACATTACAAGATCAGTTTGATGTGCAACATATTTGATGGAAGTAACCTAATTTTTTATATCTTTTTTAATAGTAGTTGATAATCGTCTCGCAGGGTTTGCAGTTTTTCAGGTAAATGGGAACTGATCACAAATCTTAGCGAGCTGAATAAAAACTATATTGAATTATACAAAGGGGAATTTTGAGGAAGCAATGGAATGGAGAGATGATAACAACAGATTAGTATTTAGATTTTCGAATTAGGAAGGAGCGAGTGGATGATGAATGTGTTTGGAGCGGACGATCATTTGTTGGTTATATCCAATACGATTGATGCAGAAGAACATCAGCACTCTTTTTTACAGCTGACGATAGCTTTGGAGAAGGAGTGTGTAATGGATGTAGCGGGGCAACGCTTCGGCTGTACAGGTATTATTATTAACTCGAATGTCGTTCATCGTCTTTCAGGTTCGGGTTATCCACTGTTGCTCCTTCTTATAGATAGTACCTCTAGCTTAGCGGTAAGCTTTAAACGACACATCAACGATCAAAAGTATGCTTTGCTTTCACCTACAACAATAATGAAAGTCCGTGAGCATGTGCAGAAAGAATATGTTCACGTGACAGATTCGGCGAGTTACAGTACTTTTTTGATGCAAATGTTGGCGATTTTGGGTGTTGAGTTTATTGATACTACTATTGTTGATGATAGAATTAAAGCGTTTATTACGCTGCTCAAAGATTGTTCAGATGCTGACCATTCGGTTAGTCTCTATGCTCAGAAAATAGGGTTGTCGAACAGCAGATTATCTCATCTATTTAAAGAAAATACTGGTATTTCGCTAAGTGGATATATCGTACTACACAAACTACAAAAGGCGGTTTATTATATTTTTCAAGGGCTCAGCATTACAGAGGCAGCGATGTCGGCTGGATTTGATAGCCCGTCCCATTTGGCGACAACGAGTAAAAAACTATTGGGAATGACAGCGCGTGATATTCGTAAAGATAGCGTCTTTTTGCAAGTTTCCTGCTTCCGTTAATTGTATACTCGATGCAGGAGGTGTTTCTGATGAAAGTATATGTACAAGAAACCGCATTGTTAAATTATTCGTATTCACAAGTGCAGCAATTAATTCATAATCGTAAATGGGATCGGATGCCGAAAAAAGAACAAATACTTGCCATATATAATTACGTGCGGGATGAAATTTTATTTGGTTATAATCGAGCTGATGAGATAAAAGCATCGGAAGTGCTGCAAGATGGCTACGGTCAATGTAATACGAAAGGGATTCTTTTTATGGCACTGCTCCGAGCGGTGGACATACCTTGTCGCATGCATGGATTTACGATTGATAAAAAATTGCAAAAAGGTGCGCTAACAGGGTGGTATTACCAGCTGTCGCCAGAGGAAATTATCCATAGCTGGGTGGAAGTATTATATGATGAGAAGTGGTTGAATATTGAAGGGTTTATACTGGATGTTTCCTATCTTACTAAGCTACAGCAGAAGTTTGATCAGCAGTCAGGTTCCTTTTGCGGTTACGGTGTAGCTACAAACGATTTTCAAAATCCGGCAATTTATTGGAACGAAAACGACACCTATGTGCAAAAAGAAGGAATCGTACAAGACTTTGGTATTTTTGATAGTCCTGATGCGTTCTTCTCCACTCACCAACAAGAATTAAGCCCAATCAGGCAATTCATTTATCGCCAAGTCGTTCGCCACCTAATGAATCGAAATGTTAACCGAATAAGGCAAGGATGATTACTATATAACAAAATGGAGATTCTTTAGTTTGTTCATATAAAAAAGGAGCTGCGGCATAATGCCAATTGGCAGGCTACCACAGCTCCAAATCACCATTCCAACTGCTTACTCGTTTGTCGAAAGTTTCATAATATTACTAACGGTATTAGATGATATGCTTCCATCAAACATAGCCAACTTAATATATAGTTGATTTCTATCCATATCCCAACTCGTCATAAGATCGACTATGGCGGGCAGCATATAGCCTTTTAGCACAACTTTCTTATTCAGTAGTTTGCCTTCCTTGAACTCTGCAATCTCTACTGTATCATTTCTAAAATTATCAATTAGAATATGCTTCTCGTCAAGCGATAAGCTAAAAGCATAATATGAACGATCTGGATCGACAGGAACGCTTACTACAGTCGTAAACGATTTTGCAGCTGGGTTGTACAGGAACAGGCCGTCCTCATTTCCCATTTGCCCATCTAACAGTATTGTACCATCAGAGAGCAACTCAAAACGGTTAAATTCCATCTCTTGAATTACTTTCTCGGATCGAAGCTCCTCTAAATTTATTTTTATTAAGCTACTAAATTCCTCGGGAGAAACGCTTGCAAACATATATAACTCATTTTCATATACTTTAAAGTCGTTGTTGTACCCAAAGGATTCCGACTTTAAATAATCTGCTAGCTTAATTGTATAAACTTTATCCGTTACGGTATCTGTAACTGCGATTACACCAATTTTTATTGTACTGACAATATAACGTCCCTGTGCATCTGCAAAGTACATAGGGGAGTAATCACTCTTTTTGGCCTGTCGCTCATTCATTTCACTGCTAGTCTTTATCTTGTTGCTCTCACCGCTGTCAATATCGAGAATATAAACGTCTGCTGCTGTTCCATATAACGCTTTTTTTCCATCTTTAGAAACAGCAACTACTGGTTCGTCCAATAATTTTACAGGCTGCTGGTTGTTGCCACTTTCTATGTTAACCATATAGAAGCCTTGTGTCTTATTAAACAATAGCTTATCATTATGGATCGACATAATATTATCGTAATCTAACTCTTCACTTAGCGGCAGCAGCTGTCCTTCAATAATAGGCGGTTCCATATTACGGACTTCCTGTTGTACATCCTCACTTAACACAAATGAATCGGTTTTTGGAGCTGGTGCTCCAAAGGAAGAACATCCACCAATAATGATAGCTGTTGCAAGTAAAGCGAAGCCTAATTTTAGTTTTTTTCTATTCTGGTTACTACCCTGAGTAGTTGCTGATATTATCATACCTACTGACACCCTTTCTGATCGTTTCTTACAACTACTATAACCTGGAGATATGTCCAAACTAGTCTAGTTTGTTGCCAACTTATGACCAAGTGGGAGCTGTACCTGAACAATAACGCTTCTATCATCTTGACGAAATTGTATCGTCCCTGCATGATGCTCTACAATTGATCGACAAATGGCTAGTCCAAGTCCAATGCTACCCTGCTCTTTGGCGAGTGAATTATTTTCTCTATAGAAAGGTTCAAAGATTAAAGCTACATTAGCCTTATGATCCTGTTCCTGCTTATTCCTTACTTGTACGATGATGTGCTTCTCTGTACATTCCATCTTAATCGCAATAGCGGTTCGTGCGGCTCCATATCTTATTGCGTTATCAAGCAAATTCACCCATACACGGCGTAGCTCTTCTTCTTGTCCGTTAATAAATATATCCTGCACATCACATTGCAGCTTCATATTATAACGAGATGCTTTTATTTCCATATCCTCGCAGCAAGCTTTGAGCTGAGCACCTAAATCAAACAGCAAGACTGTTTGCCTGTTTTCTCCTTCTTCCTGACGAGCAAGTTCAAGCACTTGTACAACCATCGTATGCAGCCGGTCGCTTTCCACCTTAATTCGAGTAGCGGCGCGCTCTAAAAAAATAGCATCATGAAATCCTGGCTCACCGATAATTTGTGCATAACCAGATATAGAGGTGAGGGGTGTTTTTAATTCATGTGTAATATGTTGATAAAGACGCCGCTTGTTTTGCTCAAGCTCGATCACTTTATTACGTTCTTCTGTAAGATGCTCCATTTGTTTTTCTATTTGTTCCTTCATCCTTTGAAAGTTTTGTGCTAATTGGCCTACTTCATCCTTCTGATTGAGTGGCAGTGTTCCATTCTCCTGTTTGCCTTCGCCAAAACGTCTGATTACCCGTGAAAGCATAAGGAGAGGACGGGTTATTTTTATTGATAATAAATATGAAAATAGTGGGACGATAATGAAAAGAACGGCCAAAAACCAAGCAAGGCTCTTGAGTATTGCGTCGTTGTGTGTATAGTGGCTGGAATAATCGCTCACCATCCGAAACATACCTTCATACTGGTCTTCCACATAATAAGGCAGTGTTAACAGTACGAGATGTTTACGACCATCCTGAACGATAGTAACGATAGACTTATTCTGCAAGCTCAATGCTTGATCCTCTTCCAAATGATGCATAAAAATACTCGCTGATTTGCTATCTAATCTTAGGCTTACGTTTGTTGACTGCAATGTTTTACCAGAAAGATGACCGTCCTTGTCAAAATAAGCGGCCGAATGACCGGTGCTCCGGTTAAGCGCTTGGAGCAAGGGCGTAATCCGCTCATTTGCTGCTTCTTTTCCTTGATGTATAAGGGTATATTGCTGAATAAAGTCATACGTATAAAGCTGAAGTTTTTTCATATCTTCCTGAATCGTTAGTTTTGTCTGCTTTTCCATAACATGAGACATATAATAGTAGAGACAGCCGGTGGCAAGCGAAAAGAGGAGTATGAAACCAATCGTAAATTTCCAATGGATAGGCAGCGATATACTTTTCATCCTACTCCACGCTCGCCCATGCGATAGCCGATACCGAATACCGTTTCTATTAATGCTATGTCAAGTTTCTTACGAATACGCTGGACATGAACATCGACTGTCCGCAAATCACCGTCATAATCCATCTCCCATACTCGATCAACAATCTCTTCCCGAGAGAAGACTCGCCCTGGATATTCATAAAAAAGCAGTAGCAGCTCAAATTCTTTCGGTTTAAGCTTGATTTCCTTTCCATCCTTATAAACCGCATATCCTTTCTTATCTAACTCTACACCATCAACTAACTGCTCGCGCACATTCCCTTTACGATGCTCTGCTTTTTCCTTGCGTCGTAGCAAAGCTTTAATTCGGGCAGTTACTTCTCTGAGCTCAAATGGCTTCGTTACATAATCATCTGCGCCAAGCTCTAAGCCAATAAGCTTATCTACCATATCCGTTCGTGCAGTAAGCATTAAAATGGGCATTGCATATTTTTCAGAAACTTCTCTACAAATATCGAAACCACTAATGTCCGGCAACATGACATCAAGCAGCAAAACATCCGGCTCAAATTGCTCGAGCATCCGCAGCCCGCTTTTTCCTGTACCGGCACCTGCAACATAGTAGCCTTCATTTCTAAGCGCATAGGTTAATAAATCCCGTATTGCCTCGTCATCCTCGATGACAAGCAATTTTTTCTGCATTTGCACAGCATTCCCTCACTCCCAATCTATAAATCTAATTCCTCATTATAGCATACAGTTATTGCCATAATATGAACGAGACTAATTTTCAAAAGAATGCTTCGGCGTCTTGGGCAAACTTGAGACTGACTCCAATTGGTAAGGCATGGTCTCGGTTTACTGGTGGAGGGGACTTTAACTATCGGATTTGCAAAGAAGAAAATTATTTCGATTAGGACTGTTTTTAAATTGTGATAGACTATACCTCAGTTCGTGATTGCACGTATAATGATGTTAAACAATGGTAGTAAATTCGGTAATCATTTTGAGGAAAAACTGAATTGGATAGTTGGCGATACTATAATGGTATTCAGATTTTCAAATTAAAATGGAGTGATATCAGAGGATAAATGCATATGGAGGAGCGGGAGCGGATGCTAATAATGTTACCTGAACGAATAAAGCACTGGATTAGCAAGCAAGTTTATGAGCTTGATACAATTGGGATGTCAGAAGCTCAAGTACGGTTATTTACTGATGTCGTTTTGAAAATAGAGCAGGCGAATGAAGAATCTAATAACGAGCTACTAATGATAGAGTGGTTGCAAGGGAAACTACCTGTACCACAGCTGATAGTCACTGAAAAAGTGGCTGACACTAACTATTTATTAATGTCGAGAGTACCAGGGATGATGACTTGCGATCCTATCCAATTACGACAGCCAGAGCAGACAATCGAGCTACTTGCGGCGGGATTAAAATTACTGTGGTCGGTATCTATAACCGATTGTCCAATAGATAATAGTTTAGCTTACAAATTGAAAAAAGCCGCTGCACGAGTGGAACAACAATTATGTACGATGGAAGATGCGGAAGAAACGACTTATGGAGCAGAGGGGTTTGCTAATCCGCAAGCTTTGTTGGACTGGTTAATTGCTCATCAGCCAATTGAACAAATGGTGTTTTCTCATGGAGATTATTGCTTACCTAATATTTTTATTAACGACAATAACATTAGTGGATTTATCGATTTGGGATGGGCAGGTATCGCCGATAAATGGCAAGATATCGCCCTTTGTGTGAGAAGCATAGCACACAATTTCGGGAAAAATCCTTCGTACATAGATCAATTGTTTGCAGCACTACAACTAGAACCCAATTGGGAAAAGATCAACTACTACATACTACTTGATGAATTGTTTTAGCAAAATAACTCCATAAATTGGAGAGAGATGCGCTATAATGAAGGCAATAGTGGAACCGTGGATGAGGAGGCGATATCGTATTGGAGCAAGATAACTGGCAAGATCGTGTAAGTCAGCTTGAGAAACGGATTCTTTCCTTAGAGAGAGAAGTTACGGAGTTACGGGAAAAACAAATCGATTATAAGTCAGCATCAAGCGTGGCTACAACTGATCTATCCACAAGTGGAGTGTTGGAGCAACAATCAGAACAGCTAAAACAACCTCAATCATCGCAATCACAACAATTACCGCATAGGAAACCACCACCGCTAGTATCTGACACACCATACTCTTCAGCGCAGAAATATGAACTACCAATTTTTGAGTCAGCGAAAAAAACAGAAACGATGAAAAGTAACCTTGAGGAAAATAAAAGTTTGGAACATTTGCTAGCACGAGTGTGGTTGCCGCGAGTATTTATTATTGTACTGCTGCTGGGTGTGTTATGGGGTTTTTTAGCTATTGTGGCAAATGGATATTTGTCTGAAGAGGTTCGGTGTATATTAGGAATTTTGCTCGGTATTGGCATGTATTTCTCAGGTGTACATCAAATAAAGAAACAACGATCAGGTATAGGTAAAGTATTACTCGGTGGATCGCATGGTGTATTGTTACTGTCAGTTTCGGCAGCACATTTATTGTACGGCTTTATATCGTCTCCAATAGCGATTAGCCTTTATCTTATAGTGTTGGGGTTAATTTTGTTTTCCTCTATAAAATGGCGCTCACAAACACTTGTTGTTATAGCTATATTGTCAGGCTATTTGATGCCCTTTTTAGTGGAACAAGTGACGTTCAATGGTTTTATAATTATCTTTTATTCTTTACTATTTTCTATTTTGATGTTACTGGTATCGGCTCATTTTCAGTATAAAGTAGCATATTGGTTTGCTTTTGGTATGCTTTATTTTTCTTTAATGATGACGCTCTTGTTTGACAATACTAGTAATCATACGATTGTTTTTGTGACAGTTATCGCACAACATATTGTTCTACTTATACAGTATATTATTCGTAAACAGTTGGATAGTAACTATCAATTATTGCAGTTTCTATCTTTTATAAAATTAGTTGGGTGGACGTATGTATTATACTACGGTCATGCACATGATGTGTACGCATATGTATTGCTGGCAGGACTAATTATTTATAGCGGTGTAATATTGTATTTCACCAAGTTCGTAGCGATTGCGAATGTGGAAGACAAAGTGCAACAACGGAATTGGATCGATATAAGCGTCGTAATTGTTACTTTAGCAGCTGTCCTACTAGGGTTTCGTTGGGGCGGTGTAGAGTATGCAAACCTCATATTGTTTGTCGAAGGAGTACTGGCTTTAGTTATCGGTATACGGTTAAAATATGGACTACAAAAATTTCTAGGAATAGTGATTACACTTTTATCTGGTCTCGCTATCGTTGGTGATCCACCGCTTATGGTTTTTTCGAGAGAAACATTAGGTTGGCTATTTATATTGTTAGCTACCCCTGTCATTTATATTGTATGGAAACAAGCTATAGCTAGCAAGTATGCTGCATTGTCTGATACAGAACAACTAGCAACCTCTAGTCATTTTCAGGAAAGTAATAGATTGGTGTCATTTTTAATTTGGTTTGAGGCGTTGTTTGGTCTAGTGTTTTTAACGGTTATCGTTAGTCTGCTATCTGAAAGGCTAAACCAAGATACGCAACATTTTATAGTATCGGGTGCTTGGTTAATTTATGGACTTGGTTCGATTGCTATCGGAATGATCTTTAAACAAGCAAAAGCGAGATTAGCAGGAATGTTCTTTTTGTTCGTTGTGTTGATGAAAGTTATTATAGTAGATCTGCCTGATCTTTCGTTAGCTATTCGAGCAATTATGTTTATCGTACTAGGTGCAGTTGGAATTATCGTCTCTCGTCTACTGTATGCTGGGAATGATGGCGGAGCGAAAAGTGAATAAAGAGGAAAGCGTTCCTTTACTAATGTAAAGCAAAAGAATGTCCCCCTGCTTTATTCTGTTTGTTTCTACATATTCAATAAATTTCCTTCAAAAGCTCATAAACTTCATCTAATGTGAGACCAAAGGATTTATAATAGGAAGTATCAATCACCATCTGCTTCAGGAGCATTTCCTTGCGTTTATTAAGTATCTTCTTGGGTGAGAGATCAGCTACAAAACATCCTTTACCAGTTACGGTGTATATCAAACCAAGTCGTTCGAGCTCTTCCCATGCTTTTTTGACGGTTATGATACTAACACGAAGCTCCGTAGCTGCTTGTCGTATGGGTGGCAAACTAAACCCGTTTTTTAGTTCCCCTTTGAGAATTTGTGCGCTGATTTGTTCGAAAATTTGCTGATAAATGGGTTTATCAGTTGTGTTAGAAATTGCAATGTTCATTAAACTTCTACTTTCTGAAATCGTTTTTTGGCAATATGATAAGCGATTATCGTAAATATCGCAAATATTATGATGCCAGTGATTAGGATGGATAGTTGAATGACTAAATTGTCAACACCAGTTCCTTTGAAAAGATTATACAAGTACGAATTTTGTATACTAAGCCATTCTGCGCCTCCGGCAAACAGCATAGCAGCTGTAATGGATACTACCGTTGCCGCACCGTATTTATACGCCGTCTTGTAATACATAGATATAAAGATGATGTTGAAAATTGCCAGCATGACGAAACAGAGTCCCCAAAAACCAAAAGAGGGCGGAAAGAAGAGATATTTCATATTCGGATACAGACGTAGCGTTATCATACCATAGATCATAGCTACAACCATATGCATTACTTCTAGAATTATAATAACGTACACCCTTGCTTTTACAATGTCTTTTTTGGTTACAGGCAGGATATTTGAAAATATTAAGTCGTTTTGGGTTTTGTAGCCTGCAGACATGTTCGGCACCGTAAGAAAACAAAAGTAAAGGATGACAAGGAAATATATCCAACCCGGAATTAGCATTAAGGCGCCTGTCAAAAAAGGCATAATATAAAAGAAAGGATTTACGCCTAGTTTTAATTCTTTTATTAATAAGTTATACATACACATCCTCCTTTTTTGAGAAATAGATCATTATCTCCTCAATATTCGGTACGGATGATTTAATATCTGATGAAGGATCAAAGTCTTTTGTATGGATCAAGCCTGTGAATCCAAAGGAATTTATTTTGTAGGCGATTAGTTGGTTTTTCACCAAATCCAATTGCTCTTTCTTACCATTTAACAAGCGATACGTATCGATAAATTCTTCCTTTTCGGCACTGTTGATAATTTGACCATTATGGATATAGGTAATATAATCTGCACATTTTTCTAAGTCAGATGTGATATGAGTTGAAAACAGGATGCTTATCTCGCCATCTTGTACCAACTCCCGAAAAATATCCAGCAGATTGTCTCTCGCAACTGGATCAAGTCCGCTGGTTGGTTCATCCAGAATAAGAAGCTTTGCGCCGTGTGATAAGGCAAGGGCCAAGCTGTATTTTACTTTCATGCCGGTGGATAATTCAGCTATTTTTTTGTCTTCAACTAAGTTAAATTTTTTTAAATACTTGTAATAGGTTTCATCATCCCAATTCGAATAAAACCTTTTGATCACATTCGTTAACGTTTTGATTTTATTGCGCGTATAAAAGCTAATGTCTCCAAATGCAGAGCCAATCTCTTGTTTTAATTCAACTTCATGCTCGGCCATGTTTTTTCCTAAAATATCAATCTCGCCGCTATCCTTACGTATCAGATTCAAAATGGATTTGATGGTGGTTGTTTTTCCCGCACCATTGGCTCCGATAAATCCCATAATATAACCTTTCTCCAATTGAAACTATACGTCTTTCAAATGAAAATGATCATATTTTTTATTTAAATTTTTGATAATTAATGCCGGCACAGTGTTTCCTCCATTTCAAAACTGTGTATGTTGTGCATACACAATATATCACCAAAAATATTTTGATGTCAACAATTTTTTTCAAACCGCCTTTATCCAATTATTGGAAATTTATGACACATCTAAAAGCACGAAAGCTGGACCTATTGTTTCTACTCTTTATAAGCGTATCCCATTCGCTCAGCAACAGGTATCTACAGATCTACTCCCTCAGTTTGAAGGGTATTGCTGAGCGAATGGGATACGTGAGTAAAAGGAAAAAATAAAGGTATGTCCACCAATCAAGTGTTATTATTTGTCAGAAGTGTGGTATTATAGTAGTGGGTATGAAATGTGCTAGCCCTTGAGAATCTACGTTATTTACAACGAGGGGAGGGATGATGATGCAATTTAAAGCTGTGGAACCCAAATTACATAATGTATTATTTTTCGTTATTTCGTTGGTAGGATATATGATAAACAAGAGTGTACTTCTATTAATTTTTGCTATTGTCTTTATCCTTCTTACTAATATTAAGTATATCTTTGATGTGGGGGATCATCAGATGTCCTTTACAACGTATTTATTTGGACTGAAAGTAATGCGTAGAACGGTAACAGCGGATAATGTTAAATTTATTGCAGTTAAAAGAGAAGGCTTCTATAGAAAAGTAGTATTAATCCGGTTAAATAAAGGTTTCAGGTGGAAAATCACTCGTTTCTTTCCAGATAATTTTGATGAGTATGTTCAAAACTTTGCTGTGGCGAATGCAATAAAATTTAAAAATTTTAGCTGAAGATATAAAGCGAAAGTAAGATGTTATGTTATATCTCTAATGGATGTCTGCAAAATCATTTAAGTTAGAAACAACCAGTTGTCAATGTTTAATTGGTAACTGGTTGTTTCGTTAATTCGACCTTTATTTGGTCTATTCCTCATGTTTTTTTAGCAATAGCTTAAGTAAATAAGATTTTAAATCAATGATGCGCAAGTATTGCGGTTTTTGATCCGTTCCGGAAATGATTAGGGGAATTAGCGATACTTCTTGACCAATAGATCCGTGACCTCCGCCCCCCTTGTGCGTGGGTGAACTTCTGTCTGCCAATTCATAGCCTGGCTTTGCGGTAACTATCAAAAATTCCCCTGGGTGAGAATTCAAAGCTCCAGACAAGCGTTGTAATACATCCGGGTATTGACCGTAATCCAATGTATGATTCGTATTGATCTTTAAATCCAACATCTCGTAATCTTGTTCAATTGTCCAAGTTTGTTTATAAGGATCGATTATTTTTCCGTTAGCTTTAAACTTTAGCTCTTTAGCTGTTTTTCCCTGGACTGCGTAAATCCAATCCATTTCTTTCCATGAAATGATATCGATACGCGGATCAACTTTTAATAGGTCGGCAATGTCTCTTAGTGATTTGCCCGTTTGAAGATTATAAACATATGCCATGGTTTCATTTACAGCGAGGATGATATCTGTTTCTTGAGAAACGGTTTCTCCCGGACGCAGAACATGGTAGTCCCCAAAAAAGGAGGGCAGATCGATAACCGGATTCTCTTCGGCAGGCAAAATTTGAGTCATTCCACTATCCCCTACGATTATAATAATCGCTTTGTTTAACGCTTCTTCCAGTGAACCGAATGTTTTTAATAATGAATTAAGCTGACGATCCACTTTTTTGACTCCATTTAAATCAGAAGGACCTTTTTTATGAAGTTTCTGATCCAAATCTGGTAAATAAACAAATAAAAAATCGGGTAATTGTTTTGTTGTTATTAAATGTTTGACTGTTTCAATGGAATATGAATTATTTAATCCGAAACGATGGGTTAGACCGTCAGGCAGATTTTTAATGTTTTGAAGGGGATTGGACAATGCTCCCAAAGCGAAGTAATCTGGTCCTTTTACTTGAATATCTTTTGTTAAAGAGGTAGGAACTTGCACCCAAGGAGGAATCGATAGCTTGTGATCCATGGTTCCCCGATAAATCAAACCGTTAATGGAACCGGATTTAAGTCCATGTTGAGCCAAGTCTTCGAAGATGGTGGGTAATTGTTGATTCAGATGTTTGCCGTTCAAGTTGATTAATGCATCCTCCAAGACCGAATTGATTCCATGTTTGAAGATTTCCATTGGTCCGGTTCCGTAATTAATAACTCTCTTTTCGTTCTTGGAATACCAAGTGAGACCAGGCACACGATGTTCATTCGGATATGCTCCAGTAAGTAGTGAACTGTCGATCGTTACGGACATCGTAGGAAAAGAGCTAACTATGTCCTTATAATATTGGCCATGATCAGTTAGAAATTGAAACGTAGGAAGCTCTTTTTGTTGGAT
The DNA here is from genome assembly GCF_042684845.1 of Paenibacillus yanchengensis. NCBI lineage: Bacteria > Bacillati > Bacillota > Bacilli > Caryophanales > Paenibacillaceae > Paenibacillus > Paenibacillus yanchengensis. Next base: position 68,918 of record NZ_JBHUMH010000006.1, read on the forward strand.
ACCTCTATCAATCGCTTGAGTCATTAAAGAGTCAATTACTAATAAGATGACTTTTTTTGAATCTTCTCCCTTGATGGATTTTATATGTAATAAATCCTGTTCATTCGGTTTTGAATCCTGCTTTTGGCATCCGAAGGAAATGGTAATTATTAATATTATCAGTAAAAATCGATTTACTTTTGTTCGCAAATTAATCCCCGTCCTTGAAATTTTTTGAGCAAAAATGCCAACTCTCCTAAATTATAATCTGAAGTTAAGTTACCCTATTTGAACAATTTTATGTAACACTGTTTTATCTCTTTGTATGGTATAATTTCTTACGTATTTTAATTTAGAAGGAAGTGAATTCATGAGTGATTTAGAAAGAATCAAACTCGTGAAGCCACCATTTCCCAAGCTACGATGTTTTTCTTTCAAACCAATAATTATCTAGGAGAGAATTATTTTGAAGAAGAACATCGGAAACAAAACACCTAGCTTATTATTACTGATTGTACTAGTAGGCTTTCCACAAATTAGTGAAACTATTTTTAGCCCATCCATACCTTCTCTCGCAGAAGCATTCAATACATCTATAAGTAATGCACAGCTTACGATGAGTGTGTACTTTGTCGCTTTTGCACTAGGAGTATTTTTCTTTGGGCGTTTATCCGATAGAATCGGTCGTCGCAAGGCAATGCTTTATGGGCTGTTTTTATATTTTGTTGGTAACGTACTTTGTTTAGTAGCAAATGAAATGGCGGTTTTATTAGTTGCACGTTTTATTCAAGCGTTTGGTGCAAGTGTTGGTTCTATCGTGACACAAACGATTTTACGTGAAAGCTATTCTGGCATTGAGCGTCATAAATTGTTTGCGCAAATTTCAGCTGCCCTCGCCTTCACACCTGCCATTGGTCCATTAATCGGTGGTGTTACTGACTTTTATTTTGGTTTTAAAGTTGTATTTTGGGTATTAGTTGTTATAAGCGTAATTATATTTTGTTATACGTTTTTACGGTTGCCTAAAACAGTTTTTACGACAGTCGAGTTGACGCCTCTACTACCAATTGTGAAACGTATGATTACAAATATGCGTTTATGGCGCTACGGCATATTAATTGGCGGTATTAACGGTGTTTTGTTTAGTTACTATACGGAAGCGCCATTTATATTTACACAATACTTTACATTAACAAGTGCGATGTATGGTTTTTTAGGTATTATCGTAGCCCTCGCTTCTATCGCAGGTGCGATGTTATCAAAAAGACTCGTTAGCCGCACAAAACCTGAGAAGATTATCGTACAAGGGATAGCCATTATGCTTGTCGGTACTTTGCTTGCTACAACGGTACATTATTTACCGATTTTATTACAAATGCCAACGATGATTGCTAGTGTGTTCATTATTTTATTTGGTACAGGTACTGCTTTACCAAACTGTTTAAGCTTAGCGCTCATTGACTTTCAAGACGTCATTGGTTCGGCGGGTGCGATATTTAGTTTAGGTTATTATTTACTCGTCAGCGTTATAATCTATGGTATGAGTGTTTTTCATAACGGAACAGTCCTTGCGATGCCATTATATTTTTTAACAATAGGGATTATTATGTTGTTAATAAGCTTACCTTTACTTTATAAAAAAATGTGATACATGGAATATTGTCGCGATGCTTTGAAAAAGTTGCACTAATTTACTAGTAAACTCATCAAAACCACCTATCTAAAACTAAGCGATAGGTGGTTTTTGTATTTTTAATAGTCAAATTAAACAACTTGGAGCTGTTTCAATAACTATAATTTTAAATAATTCAGCACATAAATGAACGCAGTCATCCAATAATGTTTAATGTTGACAAAACAAATAGGGATACTATCCTATAGATTACAATGGTAAATAAGAGACGGTAGAAGGAGAATAGCAAATGAGTAAACGAGTTATAAATGCGTTTTTAAGTTATGGGGATGAGCGTGCGCCTGTAAAAGTGGAAGTGTTTTTAAATTTATCCTGTCCTTATTGCGCAACTATTTTTCAAGTAGCAGATGAAATCTTAATACCATATATAGAAAAAGGGCAAGTGCAATATGTGATCAAACATTATGACAAACCGCGTGAAATGCTTTTATATGGCACATTAGTTAATAGCTTTTTAGACTATCAGGATCCACCGCGTGTGTATGAGATTATAAAACAATTATTTGCAACGCAAAGGCAGTGGAGTGAATCAGATAGCGATTCTATTAAAAAAATGTTAATCGATGTGTACCAGCTACAAGAGCAACCAGATAACATTGACTTCAGTTTGAACATTATAGAAGAAGCGATTCAACGTCAAGTGAAAATGGTACCGACCGTCTTTATAAATGACAAAGAGTTCCAGTACCCTATTGAAATTAATGCGCAACAATTAAAGGATAAAATAGAGCAAGTGTTAGCTGTGTAAGACTAATATAGTATTAGCCATCGATTGGGCTGTCCATTACGTCAATGAATACTGACTGTTGGGCAGTTTTCGTTGTTTTGAAAAAAGTGATTGGGCACAAACATTAATCGTAGTTGTACAAAAAAAGTTTATTCAATCAAATAAATTTACCAAAAAACAAATATATTACCACACAAATTATGGATGGTGGCTATATGCCCATGAAAAGGACAAGAAGTTATAAATATTATTATAATTAGACCAGTCATAAGTATGGCAAAATGAAATAACTCACATGATAACTATTATCCATTGTATTTAGCAACTAAATCATAATAATAGTGTGATCTAAAATCTATTTATTTTGGAGGTAGTGCGACAATGTTTAAAAGGGTAACTTCATTAACGACGGCATTTCTATTAGCGCTTACATTATTTCCTTTTGGTTATCAAACTGGCAATAATGCAAATTCTATTATTCATGCAGCCCAGTCGATAATAGGAGAAGAAGCTTCGGAAGTTGCGGAAACAAATAAGTTTGATTACGCTTTGTATTTGCCTTTCGATACGGATATGAAAGATTATTCATCGAATCCATTGCAAGTAGAAGCAAAAGGGCAACCTTATCTTGAAACAGGTAAAGTAGGAAAGGGCGCTCATTTAAGTAGTAAGTGGACTTGGGTCAATGGTAGGTGGGATGAAACAAATTATCAGGATTACTTAAAGCTTGGTAATCCAGAGAAGTTACAATTTGGCGTAGAAACTGATTTTACAATCGCATTTTGGATAAAGTCTGATCCTGTAAGCGGAGATCCTGTAATCATTTCCAATAAAGATTGGAGTGATGGAAATAATACAGGTTACGCAATAGCACTTGTAGGTTCTAACCTGAAATGGAATTATAACACGGAGTATGGAGAGGGAACAGAACACCAAATTTCTAATGTAGCAGATGGTAATTGGCATCATATTGCAATCTCCCATGATCGTAAAAATGGTATTGTTGATTTTTATAAAGATGGAAGTAACGTGAGTAACACGTCTATTGAAGTAGATAAAGGCTCCATTGATACAGAATTAAGTATAAACATTGGTAGTGATGGTACTGGTGATTATAACCAAGTAAATACATTTCTACTAGATGAGTTTAAAATTTTGAAACAAACTGTTACAACAGAACAAGTTGCTACGGAACTTGCTGCTATTAATTTGTTAGATTCGAAACTGAAGGACATACAAATAGATGGGAAATCAATTGAGAACTTTGATCCGTTGAAATATGAATATGAGTTTGAATATGACGTGGAGAGTAGATTAGATGTACCACAAATTACATTTGAAAAGGTAAATGAAACCGCAAATGTAGATGTCATTGGCGCAGAGCAAATAACTGTTGGAAATAACGTTGTTAAGATCATCGTGGAAGCTTCTGGAAGTAAGACGATTTATACTATCAACATTCGTCAATATGCTTCATCAGACTATGCACTATACTTGCCATTCGATATGGATATGCAAGACTATTCACCTAATAAACTTGAAGTGGGTACAGTAGGAAATCCATGGGTGGAAAAAGGTAAGATTGGAAATAGCGTAGTGCTAGATAGTCATTGGAAGTGGCTTGACTGGCAATGGCCAGATTGGAGTTATCACCATTATTTAAAACTAGGTAAGCCAGAAAATTTGCAATTTGGCGATAATACTGATTTTACAATCGCATTTTGGATAAAGTCTGACCCTGTTGAAGGTGATCCCGTAATAGTTTCCAATAAAGATTGGGGCAATGGAGATAATAGAGGCTATGCAGTTGCTCTAGTAGGTTCTAGTTTGAAATGGAATTATAAGACAGAGTATGGAGCTAGAGCAGATTATCAGATTACTGAAGTTGCAGATGGTAATTGGCATCATATCGCGATTGTTCATAATCGCTCTGAGGGCTATGCTCATCTTTATAAGGATGGCGAACATATAGAGAAAGTATCTCTGGAAGGAAGTTCAGGGACGATTGATAGTGGATTGGATACAAACATTGGTAGTGATGGTACCGGCGATTACAACCAAGTAAATAGATTCATGTTAGACAATTTCAAAATAATGAGAAAAGCGATCTCACTAGAAGATTTAAAACGTGATTACGAGAAAGAATCAGCTATTACCAACGCCGATAGTTTCCAAGCAAAGCTTAGTTTGATTGGTGCTAAGCATGCTGTTGAGGGTACTGATTTACGATATCAACTAGATCTTAGATCTCTATACACGGAACAATACATTGATAAGATTGATGTAGAAATAAGCTATGATCCAGCTAGTTTTGAGTTTATTGAAGCATCAAATGCAGAAAATTTGAAGAACAATAAAGAAACAGGTACGTTAAGTTTAGAGTTAAAGGGACATTCGACATACAATAATCAAAACGAATTAGAGTTTGCTCAATCTACCATTTCTGAATTGAAATTCACAGTTATTGCTGAAGCAGGAACTTCAGATATTACGGTCAACAATGCGAAGTTTTATGCTAACTCGCATGAAATAGCAGGTGAACTTTTGACGAAAGATATTCAGGTGACTATTCATCCTAAGGCTAAGAGTGATCGGAACAAAGATGGTCATATTACAATTAGTGATATTGTCGCTGGAAAAGTACAAGGTTGGACAACAGATGAGTTGAAAAACATTGCTGCAGAACTAACTTATAAACCATATAAGCGTGTTGTTGTTATTGGTATTGATGGTGTGGGAGTTTCTGTGCATCAAAATGCGCCTTATTGGGACTGGTCAGGTGCGCAAAAAGAAGCTGTTGGAAAACGGTTAAATATACCTAATATACGCGGCATTATTGAAAGTGGCGCGGCTAGTTATACGGCTCAAGCGACCGTACCAACATCTTCTTCACCAAACTGGGGTTCTATGTTAAATGGTGTAGGTTATGAAAAACATCGGATTGATAATGATATGACAACAATATATCGTTATAAAGAAGATTGGGCATACCCATCTATTTTGAAAAAATTAAGAGATGAACTACCATCTAGTAAACTTGCTGTCTTTGCTACATGGAAAAATATTATTTATGGGCACTATGAGCCATCTGTTGGTGTTGAAAATTATAGTGGAATTGATAGTGATGATAAAACTATAGAATTATTTGAGGAGTATGTTAAAGCTGGTAAGGCGTACGATAGTTCGCTAATGTTTTTCCAATTAGACGCAATGGACGGAGTTGGTCATAGCAAAGGGTTTTATACAAAAGAATACTATGAAGAACTTACAAACATGGATAAACAGGTCGGAAAAATTTACGATACGCTAAAAGTTAACGAATTACTTGAAGATACGTTGATTGTTTTGGTAACAGACCACGGCGGTGGTGAGGAAAAAGAGGATGGAACTCTAGGAAGAGAACGAGATCATGGTCAAAATACGGTTTTAGCTAAAACGGTGTTTGTTGCTGCCAATGGAAGAACGGTGGAAAATGATTCGAAAACTGGCGAAGAAAAAATATTAACAGGTGGGGCAACTCGTGATTTGCCAGCTACTATTTTAACGGCATTAGGATTCGATGCTAAGCACGGCGATGCACAAGTAATCGATGGTATGTTCATGCCTCAAGCAAAGTTGAATAAAGAGGACATGCCCGATTTAATATTAAGCAAAGTTTACGATAATAAAAAGGAAAAAGTTACAAGTTTAGAGGTAATGGTTGATGGTATTGAAAAAGCTGGTGCTTATATTGAAGCTTTGGATATATTAATTGATACACAATCGATGAAAGTTGATTCCATTGAATTGATGGATGGTATCGAGCTACTTCACGAAGATAGATCTAATGGTAAAGTGCATTTGGTACTAATGGCAAACGAAGCAATAGTTGCAAATGAACCAATGATTAAATTAAATGTACTAGCTGAAGATAGTGAAAATGTGGAAATTACACAGGCGATGTTTGCTACAGCTGCAAAGCGTGAAGTAATGCCAAATCTGAAAGTAGTGGATGAGAACCAACCGGGAGAAGTTGAGGTTAAATCCATTACGGTGACGAGTGTAAATGATGTAAAAGAAATAACCACTAAAGGTGGCACACTACAATTAACAGCGAACGTAGCACCTGATAACGCAACGAAAAAAGAAGTGAAATGGACAGTTTCAGATACTGATCTAGCTACGATAAGTGCAGATGGTAAACTTACTGCCAAAGCGAATGGCACGATAACAGTTACAGCGACTGCAACTGATGGGTCAAACGTAGCTGGTAAGTTGGTTATCGTAATCAGTGGTCAAGAACAAGTGTCAGAAGATGTAAAAGTGACAGAAGTAGTTATTTCTAGTGCAAATGATGTAAAAGAAATAACGACTAAAGATGGCACACTACAACTAACAGCGAACGTAACACCTAATAACGCAACGAAAAAAGAAGTGAAATGGACAGTTTCAGATACTAACCGAGCTACGATAAGTGCAGATGGTAAACTCACTGCAAAATCAAATGGTACAGTAACTGTTACTGCGACTGCAACTGATGGGTCGAACGTAGCTGGTAAGTTGGTTATCGTAATCAGTGGTCAATCTACAAGTAGTAACGGTGGTGGTGGAGCATATCCTCCATATAATCCGGAAGTGAAGCCTACTCCTATTGAAGAAGATACGGATGATAAAGATGGAGAAAATGAAACGCCAACGAAGCCAACAGATCCAGAGTTGCCAATGCCGGAATTTAGTGATTTAGCAGGTCATTGGGCACAAGAAGCAATCATGCAAGCAGTACAAAAAGGGATGATTAAAGGCTATACGAATCTAACGATAAAACCGAATGCTGTTGTAACTCGTGAAGAATTTGTTGTCATGCTCATGCGTACTTTACAAGTAGAGAAGCAAGTGACAACTAAGGCAACCCAATTTACAGACGCTAAAGAAATAAGTGATTGGTCGAAAGATGCAATTGCTGAAGCGGTACAACTGGGAATAGTAAATGGTTATACGGATGGAAGCTTCCGTCCAAAAGCAGAGATTAGTCGAGCAGAAATGGCGAAGTTGATCGTTCAAGCACTTCAACTATCCGATGTGACTGTAGATCATGTAACAACACCATTTGCCGATGATAAGGAAATTGCAGACTGGGCTAAGCCATATGTTGCAATAGCAGCACAATACGAACTAATCAAAGGAAAAGGACAAAATCAGTTTGTACCAAATGTAGCTGCAACTAGAGCGGAAGCTATAGTGATGCTTCTACGTATGTAAAGAAACATGTATAGAAAAAGAGATTCCCACTGAATTTCTGAATAAAAGTATAATAATTTTAGAAGCATAAACCTGGGTGTGGTTTGTGCTTCTTGTTTCTTAATGCTACACTCTTAAGCTACTATTATTAATGGAGCCGTAATGGAGAGGGATGGCTAATTAATGCGATTAGCATTGACGGGAAGTCTTATCATTGTATTATAAGCAGAAATTATAATTACCTTTTTTTGGCTGATAAAATAAAGAAAATTATAAAAACAAAACATATTACCAATTTTTTGAGTGATTAAATTCATATAACAAAAAAAAAGGATATAATTAGACAAAAAATGCACTATATTCGACAATAGTTAGATGATATTATGAAAACGGTATCAGTATGGTTGTTATGCGATTATCACATTTGTTATACGACGAAGAAGGAGGATTATAATTTTATGAAACTAGCAAAAAAAATAGCAGTCTTCTGTTTAGCGATTATGTTAATTACATCAAGCTTGGGAGTAGTTCAAACACATGCATCCAATGAAAATGAGTTTAATCCTGAAGGTGTTTCATTTGAAAAAGGATTAAATATAGCAACACAAGAGAGGTTATCAGAAGCACCGCAGACTGTTGAAGCTTGGGTTAAAATACCATCTACTGTACCTAATAATGAACGAGTTGGTGTTATTTTAGGGAATTATTTTGAAAATTACTATGATGATATTTCTCGATTCAATTTTGAAATAAACCAAAACTCTAATCCGAGAATTTATTGGAAATCTGGTGTAGGTAACGCTCTAGATTATTCTGCTAGTGATGTAAAAATAAAAAGAGATGAGTGGACACACATTGCGATTACCCTTGACGAGTTTGCAAATAAAGCTGTCACTTATATAAATGGTGCCAAGGCTCATGAAGGAACGTTTAATGTACCACTCCCTAACAATCGACCAGCACGTGAATTAAAAATTGGCTCGGACTATCGAGTTGATACAAACAACAATCCAACGATGAAATTTAAAGGCGAGTTAGCTGATGTGCGAGTGTGGTCTACTGTTCGTACGGCATCGGAAATTAAAAGTAGCTATAATACAGACCTAAATGGTGATGAAGCTGGATTAATGGGAAATTGGAAATTGGATGCTCTAGTAGAAGAAAACTATTTAGATAGTTCTTCGCAGAAAAACCATGCAAAACGTTACAATGAAGAAACTACGAATTGGCTCGAAGGTGAATTTCCTAAAGGTGATTACTCTATTGCTATCATTCCCGATACGCAATATCTAGTACGCTACCATGAAAAAGAGTATATGAAACATATGCAGTGGATAAAAGATAATGCAGAAGAATTAAAGATCAAACTTGCTATTCAAGTCGGCGATTTGGTGGATCAACCTAATAATGATCAGGAATGGAAGGTATCTCAAAAAGGAATGGAGCTTCTTGATGGAGTTGTTCCTTATGTGTTTTCTCCAGGTAATCATGATATGACATTAGGAAAAACTTCATTAACTCGTGACACGACTAAGTATAATCAATATTATCCGTATAGTAAGTATTCTCAAGCAGAAACATTTGGTGGTGCTTTTAAAGAAGGAAAAATGGACAACACGTACCATAAATTTGAGATTGAAGGTATGAAATACCTTGTATTGGCTATGGAATTTGCACCAAATGATAATGTGCTAGAGTGGGCAAATAAAATTATTGCTGACAATCAGGATTATAAGGTAATTATTAGCACGCACTCTTATATGTATCATACAGGTGAGCAAATTACGACCAAACATATGGATTATCCTTCTAAATATATTGATGATGGTAATAACGGCGATGATATGTGGAATGAACTCGTTAGAAAACATAAAAATATCATCTTAGTTACATCAGGGCATATTGGCTATCCAGATATTGTAGTAAGAGAAGATGCTGGTGACTATGGAAATAAAGTGCAACAGGTATTGGCGGATGCACAATTTATGCAAGGTGATCTAGGTATGATTATGCTTATGACCTTCAATAAGGACAGTAATAAAGTTGATGTTAATTGGTATTCTGTAACGAAGAATAAGTTTTATCGTGCAAGTAATCAATTTTCAATGGATTTGAATCTAGGAACATATGACCCAACTTTAGTTAGCTCTATTAAAATAACTGGTGAGAATGATCGTACTACGATTACAACGAATGGTGGTAGCTTGCAATTTTCTGCAACTGTATCCCCAGAAGAAGCAAACAATAAAGACATAAATTGGGCAGTAACAGAGTTGGATGGGAATAAAACCGAGAAAGCAACCATATCGAGTGACGGTATATTGATTGCTAAGCGAAATGGTCTTGTGAAAGTAATCGGTACAGCAGCCGATGGTTCTAAAGTGTCTGGACATAAAGTGATTAGTATTAGTGGACAAGAAACGTATGATTTATTTGATCAAAAAACATTCAATATTACAGTTAAACACAGTGGTTTGAACATGGACGTAAATGGTAGTTCTACAAATGATGGAGCGAAAATTATTCAATGGAATAAGAGCGTCGAATATAATCAGCAATGGACATTTATTCAGACAGACTCAGGATATTATAAAATTGTTTCTAAACACAGTTCTAAAGTGCTCGCAGTAGAAAAAGCATCGGTGGAGAATAATAACGCACCAATTATTCAAACAACGTATACTGCTGATGAAAATTATAATGATGAATGGTCCATTTTAGAAACGGATAATGGATATTATCAATTAATTAATCGAGCATCTGGAAAAGCAATAGGCATTAATAATGGTAGCAAGAGTGGAAGTGAGGCATTCACACAAAGTGATCAAAGTTCAGAGGATTATCAGAAGTTGCTCTTTTCTTTGGATCAAAGAGTGGAGCATAACAAAACAGGTAATGGATTATATCAGCTTCAATACAGTCCAGGTTGGTCTGCTTATGATAATCACTACTCTAATTTGAAAAATGCTTCCGTAACATTACGTTTCACAGGTACTCAAGTAAAACTGTACGGTGTAAAAAGCAATGATCAGGGTATTATTGCGATTTCGATTGATGATGGACCTGAGACATTCATTGATGCATATGCTCCTGAAAGAAAAGAAGGGCAATTTCTCTATCAAAGTCCATTACTCACAAATAAAGAACATAAAGTGAATATTAGAATAACAGGAACAAAAAATGAAGCAGCAAAGAACACTTACTTCACGTTGAATTATATGGATATCATATCTAAGGTAGATCAATTAGCCGACTCGATAGCCATTACAACGACAGAAGCAGAGATTACTAAAAAAGGTGAGACATTACAGCTTGAAGCTATCGTATTACCTGAAGATGCTATTAATAAAGATGTCATTTGGAATGTCTATGAAACAGATGGTGGTGTAACAGATAAAGCAACTATTAGTGTGGAAGGGCTACTTACTGCAGTGAAGAATGGCGAAGTTAAAGTAGTAGCTACTGCAGCTGGTGGTATAGATGTAGCAGCTGAAAAGTTTGTAACGATAAGTGGTCAAGAACAAGTAACAGAAGATGTAAAAGTGACAGAAGTAGTTATTTCTAGTGAAAATGATGTAAAAGAAATAACGACTAAAGGTGGTACGCTGCAACTAGAAGCAGCAGTCACACCAGAAAATGCAACGGATAAAGCAGTAGTTTGGTCAGTTTCAAATACTAGCCTAGCTGCGATAAGTACTGATGGTTTACTCACTGCCAAAGCGAATGGCACGGTAACAGTTACAGCGACCGCAGCAGATGGATCAGAAGTATTTGGTGAAATAGATATTGCGATTAGTGGTCAAGATGAAGTAACAGAAGATGTAAAAGTGACAGAAGTAGTTATTTCTAGTGTAAATGATGTAAAAGAAATAACGACTAGAGGTGGCATATTACAACTGAATGCTAAAATAACTCCTGATAATGCGACGAATAAAAAAGTAGTTTGGACAGTTTCAGATACTAACCGAGCTGCGATAAGTACTGACGGTTTACTCACTGCCAAAGCGAATGGCACGGTAACAGTTACAGCGACCGCAGCAGATGGATCAAAAGTATTTGGTATTTTAGATATTGCGATCAGTGGTCAAGATGAAGTAACAGAAGATGTAAAAGTGACAGAAGTAGTTATTTCTAGTGTAAATGATGTAAAAGAAATAACGACAAAAGGCGGCACATTAGAACTAACAGCAAAAGTAATGCCTGAAGAAGCAACGAATAAAGCAGTAGTTTGGACAGTTTCAGATACTAGCCTAGCTACGATAACTACTGACGGTTTTCTCACCGCCAAAGCGAACGGTACGGTAACAGTTACAGCGACCGCAGCAGATGGCTCAAAAGTATTTGGTGAATTGACAATTGTAATTAGTGGTCAATCTACTAGCAGTGGTGGGGGTGGATATTATCCTCCATATAATCCGGAAGTGAAGCCTACTCCTATAGAAGAAGATACGGATGATAAAGATGGAGAAAATGAAACGCCAACGAAGCCAACAGATCCTGAGTTACCAATGCCGGAATTTAGTGATTTAGCAGGTCATTGGGCACAAGAAGCAATCATGCAAGCAGTACAAAGAGGCATTATTACAGGATACGCAGATGAAACAGTAAAACCGAATGCTGTTGTAACTCGTGAAGAATTTGTTGTCATGCTCATGCGTACTTTACAAGTAGAGAAGCAAGTGACAACTAAGGCTACCCAATTTACAGACGCTAAAGAAATAAGCGATTGGTCGAAAGATGCAATTGCTGAAGCGGTACAACTGGGAATAGTAAATGGTTATAGGGATGGAAGCTTCCGTCCAAAAGCAGAGATTAGTCGAGCAGAAATGGCGAAGTTGATCGTTCAAGCACTTCAACTATCCGATGTGACTGTAGATCATGTAGCAACACCATTTGCCGATGATAAGGAAATTGCAGACTGGGCTAAGCCATATGTTGCAATAGCAGCACAATACGAACTAATCAAAGGAAAAGGACAAAATCAGTTTGTACCAAATGCAGCTGCAACTAGAGCGGAAGCTATAGTGATGCTTCTACGTATGTAATGAAACATATATAGAAAAAGAGGTTTCCACTGAATTTCTGAATAAAAGTATAATAATTTTAGAAGCACAAACCGAGAAATGGTTTGTGCTTCTTGTTTGAATTATTGTGTCAAGGCTTTTTCATTCCTCTCCTCCACTAGATACTGCCAGCGATAGTAATCCATTGGATTATCCATGTTGTTTCCGTTATATTCCTCAAAAGCTTCTTGATCAGTCATTGTTCCATAACAGGATTATGAAAAACCGTCAAAAAGAAAATATTGAAGATTAAAAGAGTGTCGTTCATACTAGGAGATGTAAAAATAGTAGGGTTGCAAAATAATTACTATTGCAGAGGAAAGAAGGATAAGTACATGGGGATGTATGGATATTATTTTACTATTGATAATAAATTGGTTCAGCAACTTTCTAACGGTGAAATGACACTTGAGCACTTAAAAATAGGTGATTATCCTGGACTGGATATTGATCGCTCTTGGGAGGCTATTCACTACTTATTTTGTGAAGATATTGCTGATGGAGAGCCTCCTTTTGGTTATATTGTGCCATTGACGACAGAACAAGGCATCGACTATGGATCATTTGGAGCGTTTTTTTTGTATGAGGAGCAAGTAGTTGAAGCATATCAAGCGATGACAAAATTAGACGAAGCAGATCTTCGGTTGCGGTATAATTTTCAACTTATGGTCAAAGAAGAGGTATACCCTTTAGCACCTGATGTTGTTTCAGATGAGGATGAGGAGGATTTTTTTGATTACTTACTACAGCACTTTAATAAAATTAAACAATTTTATAGTCAAGCGGTAGCGGAGAAAAAAGGACTTGTTTTCTATATATTTTGAAAATTACCGGATCAATTACAAAATGGAGCATACATCTTTTGTATAAAGGGAGAATCATTAGAAATTAGATGAATTACAGTACGGAGGTTAAAGACTATGGCTGAAATTTGGCATGCATCTATGCAAGGAGTGCCTTGGACGGTAGAGAAGATGAGTGCTGCTGTTAAACAACTGCGCAACCGGGCAACCATTAGTTTTGTTATTGGAGTGGATCGAACGGAAGATTTGGTAGAGCTGGATAAGCGGGTATTTGCTAAACGTCCGGATTTGATTCTATACATATGGAATAGGGATGCGAAGACTCCCTGTCCAGAAGAGTTGTTGAAGACAATTGCTGCAATGCAGTATGTAGCTGCTCTGAAGCTTGATCTTCAGCAACCGCATGATTTGACAATGCTTAGCGCAATGAAACAAATGCAATTCCTTAACGTCGTTTCGCCCAAGAAAGCACAGAGTCTAGCATTCATTCACCATTATAAGCAACTTACTTATCTTGAATTGCATGGTAAATTCGATGATTTGGCTCCTATAGCAGCGTGCAAGCAGTTAAATACGTTAGTGTTGAATTGTACGATTGAACAGCTTGATTTCATAGTAGATTTGCCGTTGTTGCAATATTTGTCCATCGATAGTTGTGATGTAAAAGGACCGCTGGAGGTCATCGCTCATTCGAGTGTAACAATGTTGTCCTTGTCCTCGATCCGCAATTTAAGGGATATACAAGCAGTAGGAGAAATGTATAACTTGGAATTTTTGTCTTTAGTACTAACAAAGGTAGAGCAGTTATGTAATTTCTCCAAATTGGACAAGCTGCGTCAGTTGGAATTAAGTAGTATGAAAACACTAAGAGACGTGGACAATTTATGGAGCGCAAAACGACTGGAATATTTGGAGCTTAAGGAATTAAATACAGCGATTAAAGCGGCAGCATTTGCTCCTTTGGCGAAAATGCCTCATTTGCGCCAGGTCGATTTTCGGTTTATTGATTTTAACAAGGGGCGAATTGCAGCAATGAAAGCACAGCTGGAGCAAGCAGGCAAAGGGCATTTAATATATGAAAATATTTCAGAAAATCAGCTCATACGCTCTATAGCACTGGAACATCTAGCTCCGATTTTAACGTAATAACGGGGAACGAGTATGGGCATTGGTGCTCACGTTTTAATTTCAGCATTGCATGATGGCGATACGTATTTAATTGAAGTTCGAGATATTGTTTTTTTGCGAGGAATTTTTAAGCCGATAGAGTTTGAAAAGATAGAGAATAAAGGATAAAGGGAGATATGGCGATGAACGAAGAGGTAAATGCTCCAGGCTGGGATGCGATTGATGAAGCAATGGTTAAAATTTATGGACAGCAGGAGCCAAAACATTATGGGACGCTGATTTCTTATTCTCTCGGCGGAGAAGATCCACTGGATGGTATTAGTGTATATAAAAGTGAGTTGCCAATGCCACATTGGCATTTTGTCACGTATGGATTTTCAGAATTATATGAGAAAGAATCAGAGGATGCGGAATATAGCGGCTACGGATTCGAACTTACGTTCAAATTGGTACGGGCGGAAGATGAGGAAGAACCACCAGCATGGGCTATAAATTTGTTGCAAAATATGGGGAGATACGTTTTTAGTAGCGGAAATGTGTTTCGAGCAGGCGATTATATGGATGCGAATGGTCCGATTTGTCTTGATGCAGATACGCTGCTTACCGCTTTGGCATTTACACACGATCCGAATTTACCAGAGATTAAAACAGTAAACGGTTGTGTTGAGTTTATTCAAATGATCGGCATTACAGAGCATGAATTGGAAGCGATGCAAGTATGGAATACGTTAGGTGTATTAAGAGTGAGTGCAGAGCAAATGCTTGGGTTTGTTACTGACTTGTCACGTGACTGTCTGCTTCAGATACCTGAGATTGCGGCAGCCGTCGAACAGGGAATAGAGCAGGAAGGATCTAATACTGGCTTTTTATATGTTGATCAACTTCATTGGGAGCCAGGTAAAAGCGGATGGTTTAAGAAGGAATCGGATCGGATACAGATCGGAGCGAAGCAAGCGGAAATAATATCAAAAATGTTACGTGGTCGAATCATCAAACAAAAAAGTCTTACACTAGTTAGTCAAACATTTCGCCTTGTATTTGAACCGGGGGATAGTGCTCGATATGAAGTAGAGGAACAGTCAATGATGATTCGATTAAACACAGCAGCAGCAACTGAACTAAGTCAAAAACTTGTGCCACAGGAAAGTGAATTTGAGTTAACTTCGCTGCCAAAGTTAACATTCCAAATCGTAAAAACGCATGTTAGAGATCGAGAAGATAATATCGTTAAGACAATTGGTTGAAAACTGGTATGAGGAGAAAAAAATAACTTTATGGCTATTATTTTGAGGAGGTGTAGGATGGATAAAGAGTCATTTGTAAAACGAAATCTGGAGGCACTATGCATACAAGGATATTCTGTTAAACATACTCTGGAAGAGGATGGAGAGTATCAGCTCGTTAATAAATTGATAGGAAGAGTAAAAAGTTTGATATATAATGAGAAACCATTGTACTTGGTTCAGATATATTGCCTTCAATGATGAGGACGAGCTGGAGGAATTTTTTATAAAAAACAGACACAAATGAGGGATGTCATACCTAGATGGATAACATCAACCTTTTCATGCCGACAAATGTTATGCGAGATTTATTACAATTCATAGCGCATTATTTTACTTACTTCTTTAAAGCCTTGTTTTTCATATAGTAGAGAAGCTCCAACATTTTCAGATAGTACACTCAGTTCTAAGTAATTAAGCTTTCGATCTTGAGCCCATTTTTTTGCTTCGACTAGTAAAGCTGATCCAATCCCTTGACTTTGATAGTTGTGCCCTACAATAATATCCGTAATAAAAGCGTATTTATGTTTAACTAAACATGTATATGGTGGTGTGTTTAGTGCTTGAATAAGTAAAAAGGCTACAATACAATTATCTATGCTAGCTATTATAATATCTGAGTCTTTATTGTTGATAGTTTGTTTTATGAATGTTACATCTTGTTTGGCTGGTTGTAAATATTTTGGTTCAAATTGGGACATTTTCATAAAAAGTTCTTCGTACAAAACTTCTATTTGACTAATATCTTCGTTTGTAGCTAATTTGATCTCCATAAATACCCTCCAAATAATTTGTTAAATTAGTTTGCTGCTATCCTGATAATTTAAGTATAACTATGTATAGGTGAGGAGACAAGCAATGATAAGATTAGAATATTTTGCAGAACAAGATTTTCAGCAATTAATAGAGTGGGTACCAAATGCAAAGTTTTGCTTGCAATGGGGTGGGGATACGTTTTCGTATCCATTGACGAAGGAGCAATTACGGGAATATTTACTCCATGCTAATCATGCAGATGCAAGTGACTTTATATATAAAGTGATAGAGGATAGTAGTGGTAATGTTATTGGGCATATTGCTTTAGGTAATATCGACAAAAAGAATAACAGTGCTCGTATTAGAAAAGTATTACTTAGAGCAACAGAAACGAGAGGAAAGGGATATGGCTATGCAATGATCACTACTGTATTGAAAATTGCTTTTGAGGAACTACTTTTGCATAAAGTAACGTTGGGCGTTTTTGCTTATAATGAATCAGCGATTAGATCTTATAAGAAAGCAGGGTTTAAAGAAGAAGGATTGATTCGTGATGCTAGAAAATATGAGAATGAATATTGGGATTTAGTCGAAATGGGAATGTTGGAACAGGAATGGATGGAAGTGCAAGGAAGAAATTAGAATTGCAATTGTTTTGGTAATAATAAAAGGATTTACTTGACATTTTTCTACCATTGCGAGAAAATTGTGTTCATACTTGTTTAATATAAAATAAGGTGTTGAAGAGGACACGATTCGTTTATGTGAAGATCATCAGAGAGGGAAATCACCGGCTGCAAGTTTCCTGATTGGACATTTACGAGTTACTCCCTTGGAGCTGCACTAGGAAACTAGTGACGTGTACAGGCGTTATCTGTAATTATGAGCTACTAATGTATGAAGTACTGTTGTATCAATGCGTGATGTATTGCAATAAATTGATATATGGTGACATGTACAGGAGTAGGAATTTGGGTGGAACCACGGGTGTATAAACACATACTCGTCCCTTTGTGGACGGATATGTGTTTTTTTGTGCCTAAAAAATGAAAAGGAGCGGTACAATGTTAAATCAAGAAGTAGTTATTCAGTTTCCGAATGGTGATAAGAAAAGCTTTGCCAAAGGTGTGACGCTGACCGAAATTGCAGCATCGATTAGTCCACGTTTAGTTAAAAAATCTCTAGTAGGAAGTGTAAATACGACAGTAACTGATTTGACACGACCGATTGTAGCAGATGCGACTATTGCTTTATATGATGCTGCTTCTGAAGAAGGATTAGAAGTGCTACGTCATTCTTCAGCTCATTTGTTAGCACAGGCGGTCAAACGATTATATCCAGATGCGAAACTTGGTGTAGGTCCAGTCATTGAAAATGGCTTTTATTATGATATAGAAATGACGCAGCAGTTGGTGCCAGAAGATTTGGTAAAGATTGAGCGTGAGATGAAAAAGATTATAGCTGAAAACTTCACTGTTGTTCGTAAAGAAGTAACTAAAGATGAAGCTCGACAGTTGTTTGCCCATGACGCGTTAAAGTTAGAATTATTAGCAGCGATTCCAGCTGATGAATTGGTTACTGTTTATGAGCAAGGCGAATTTTATGATTTGTGCCGAGGACCACATGTACCATCAACGAACAAAGTGCAACATTTTAAATTAATGAGTATTTCAGGCGCATATTGGCGTGGCGATAGTAACAATCAAATGTTGCAACGTGTTTATGGTATTGCATTTGCAACGAAAGAAGAGATGGAAGCATATTTTGTATTTTTAGAAGAAGCTGAGAAACGTAATCATCGTAAATTAGGCAAAGAGTTGGAGCTATTTATGTTCTCGGAGGAAGCGCCGGGGATGCCGTTTTATTTGGCTAATGGACAAATTATTCGCAATGAATTAGAACGTTTTTTACGTGAATTGCAAACAACTTATGATTATCGTGAAGTTCGTACGCCACTAATGATGAATCAACGTTTATGGGAACAATCAGGGCATTGGCATCATTATCAAGAAAATATGTACTTTACCCAAGTGGATGAGCAAAAGTTTGCGTTGAAACCAATGAACTGTCCAGGGCATATGTTGATTTATAAAAACGAATTACATTCTTATCGTGATCTACCGATCCGGATGGCAGAGTTCGGACAAGTGCACCGGCATGAATTTAGTGGAGCGCTTAATGGGTTGCTGCGAGTACGCACGTTTTGCCAAGATGATGCTCATATTTTTGTAACTCCTGAACAAATCGAAGATGAGATTGCATTAGCTTTGCAAATTATTGATCATGTCTACCAAGTGTTTGGTTTTGAGTATGAGATTGAATTATCAACGAGACCTGATGATTATATGGGCGAATTGCATCTATGGGAACAAGCGGAACTAGCGCTAGAAAATGTGTTGCAGCGACTAGGTTTTCCGTACAAAATTAATGCGGGCGATGGAGCTTTCTATGGACCGAAAATCGATATTCATATTCAAGATGCTATTAAGCGTAGTCATCAATGTGCCACAGTACAGTTAGATTTTCAAATGCCAGAAAAATTCGATTTAACGTATGTAAATGAAAGAAATGAAAAGGTTCGTCCAGTCGTTATTCACCGTGCTGTCTTTGGATCGATTGACCGATTTTTAGGGATATTAATTGAGCATTTTGGCGGAGCATTTCCGCTTTGGTTGGCGCCAAAACAAGTGCAATTGATCGGAGTCGCGGATGCCCACATGGCTTATGTTGAGCAAGTTGCTGCTGAACTGCGGCAAGCTAATGTACGTGTATCTATTGATAAGCGCAATGAAAAGTTAGGTCGCAAAATTCGAGAAGCACAAATGAAAAAAATACCCTATATTATTGTACTCGGCGATCAAGAAATGCAAAACGGAACGGTCACTGTTCGAGTATATGGTGAGGAAAAGTTAATAACAGCTCCTAGTGCAGCATTTGTGGAACAAGTTCAGCGTGAAATTGAAGAGAAGAAATTACCCTGATCGAAGAGAGGATAGTACTTTTTTCTAGCTTTAATAGCGTATACCCTTCGCTCAGTCGGCACGTGATCACTTTAAAACGTCAATATAGTTAAAAAGTAGGAAATTGCAATCGTACTGAGCGATGGGGATACGCCTTAAAAAGGGGGAGTACCTAATCAGTCTCTACAATAAAAGTTAGGCGAAAAACGTTATTGCTTCTATTCTATAGCAAGCTTGTTAAACCCCCACAAGGTGATGAGTCGTAATCATTGCAGGAACAACCTTCACAGGCACCATTTTATACGATAATTCATATAAAGCTCTCGCTCCAACTATCTGTCGATGACCTTTTGTACGTTTTCTCGTATAAAGCTCTCACTCTACGGAGTTTTGGCTGACTTTTTGGAGCCCACTCTTTCTAGGATTGTAGTAGTTTGTTTCTCAACGGTTCATCACTAGCATAAATGTAGAGTCCTTTAATTCCACGTTTCATTAAAATATTGATGGAGTTCAAAACAATTCTTTCTTTCGCACGATCAATGTTGTCGGTTTTGTTAGCGCCAGTATAGGCACCGGTATCTTTGTACAAGTCTGTTTTGATCACTAATCGATCTGTTTTTACGTCATAGGTGACGGATGGTCCCAAAATAACACCAACAAAGTTCAAATCAAATCCTTGCACGGTATAAATAGAGCCTGCTTCGTGAACAGTGTTAGCATTTTCAGCCCATGTAAAGCTACTATCTGTTTGATTCCAAGGGATTTGATACTCGCCGTTATCTTCCGTAATGTAGTAAATCTCCCCATCTTTTTTATGTGTATAATCAAAAGTGGCTACAACTCTACTTAAACCGAATTGCTCATTTTTCAATTTGATCGCTTCATGCATCTCTTGCAATGTAGCAAATATTTTAAATTCATAGTTGTTAGCAGGAGGAAGTGGAAGTACATGTTTTGCTTTAAATTGATTTATCCATTCGATAATATCATCGTTCGCCTGCATTCGAAATTGATTCGTTAACGGATAACGTTCATGCCGATAGCTTTTTTGTAATAGTTGCTCTAACGTCATTTCTTCCCATAAACTTTTTAGCTTCAGCACTTGGTCACGATCATAGATGATAATTACTACTTTCGCTAGCTTTAGTAGTTCCTCTAAATGATTATCAAAACGGAAATTGTTATATGTATCAGTACGGGTCAATAATAAATGAGCTTCATCTACTAAAATGATGTCAGCTTTCTTATGTTGCTTATGTAGATTATTAATAAGTGACGTTGGCTTGGCTATATCTTTAATTTTCCAATGTTTTAATCTAGCAGCTATACTTTTATATGTTTTAAACATCTCTTCATGATGAACTAATAAATAGTTTTCTGTTTCAAATAGCGGTGATGATGGTTCGGAACGCAGCATTTGGATCGTGTTGAAAATGGAGCTAAGTACAACGCTTTTTCCTACACCAGCTTCCCCTTCCACAACAAATAAACTACCATATTCGGATGGTTGCTTTTGCATCAATTGTTGTTCGCAAAATTGTAACACGTTTTCCTTTAAGTCTAGTTGTTCTAGTGATAGCTCTTTAAAAGGTGATATTTTAAATATATCTTTATTTTCAATAACATGCTGCGGATGATTCACGATACCATTGCTATGCAATTGCTCCCACAGATTTGCAAACACAGGCTGATCGTAGTAGTGCTTATTAAAATAATTATGAGTGAAATCGCTGGCAAGTTTGCTCTTGTTTTGTAACGTATACTTTTCGTCACCTAGAAAATAGTTAATCAGTTTTGTTTCAAGATGAAAGGTGGCTGATTGATTGAATTTGTCGTGTTTAATTAAGTGCATCGTATCTAGTTTTTTGCGATCTTTATTTGTAATGTGTGTGCGCATTCGCTTTTTGAAATAGACGGTTTCGCCAATGTAGGCTTCTTTTTTATTATTTAAAATATAAACGACCGGATAATTGGTATAAGCTTCGATATTATCCACTTGTCTAATTGCTTGCTCTGCAAAATTCCACGTCATAATCTTAACATTGTCCATTAATTTCACCTAGTTCTGCATTTGTTTAATACTATAAAAATAAGTTCATATGTATTATTATACTAGGTTTTGAGCTATTGTAAAAAACAGTTAGCAGTGATAAGTTTAAAAAGACCAAACTTTCAAAACAATAGAAATTATAGAGTGGAAGGAGTGAGAGAACTGGGAGTAATTTTGTTACAATACGTTCTTAACATAGTTGTACTTTTTTGTTTAGTGGCATTAATTATTAAGCTAATACAGAGTGAACATAAACGGCTCCATGCGTCTCTTGTTGCAGGCTTTCTGTTTTTATTTTTAAGTGTTTATTTACAGTCGGATTATAATGTATTTAGTGGAGGGGATAGTAATCATTCCGTTGATTGGTTATCTATTTCAGATGAACAGCTAGAAAGTATGTTTAAGATCTTTTTGAAGCTTTCCATCATTTCTTTCGCATACTATATCATACTAAAAATAAAAAAAGATGCGGATATGTAACAGAAGGTTTGGTCGGAGCGACTGCTGGAGATCTATATTACTATATAAGCGTATCCCATTTGCTCAGTAAGTATAACATTATTTTAATGCGAAATTGCTGAGAACAAATAAGAATTAAGAAGTTGCTGAGCGAAAGGGATGCTGGAATAAAACGAAAAAACAGTCATCTTTATTTTTCCATAATATTGGTATTTTCTTGTTGACATATATCGATCATCTATATATCATTATGTATAGATGATCGATATATAAAAGGAGCGAGTTAGGAATGGAAATTAGTAAAAGTTTATTGACAGGGAGTACGACGATGCTCATTTTAAAGTTGCTTGAAATGAAAGATATGTATGGCTATCAAATGATTGAGGAGCTAGAAAAAAGATCGGATCAGACGTTTTCGCTAAAGGCAGGAACATTGTATCCTTTGTTACATGGTCTTGAACAGCAGGAAATGATTGAAGCTTATGAAGAAAGTGCGGACAGTGGCAGAGTGAGAAAGTATTATACGTTAACGAAAAAAGGGAAGGGATTGCTTGCTGAGAAAAAGGATGAGTGGAAGGCTTATACAGCAGCTGTCAATCGGGTTTTGCAAGGGAGTGTGAATATTGAACCAGCCTACTAAAACAAGTGAATATTTAGCGATCGTTTGTGAACAGATGAGATGGAAAAAGGCGCATCACGTTGTTACGCAAGAGATTGAAAATCATATTATTGACCAACGGGATGCGTATATAGCGGATGGATTGGATGAAGAAACTGCAACAGTGAATGCAATCAAAGAAATGGGAGATCCAGTACTCGTCGGTACAGCGCTTGATCGAACACATCGACCCAAAGTGGCATGGAGCATTATTATTTTGACAAGTTGTATCGTTATATTTGGATTTATTGTTCGTCTATTTATGATTAATAGTGGAGACTCACCGGGATCAGTGACGGATAATATTACAGCTCTATTGCTTGGTATAGGCTGCATGATCATCGTTTATTTTATTGATT
Organism: Paenibacillus yanchengensis; assembly: GCF_042684845.1. Lineage (NCBI taxonomy): Bacteria > Bacillati > Bacillota > Bacilli > Caryophanales > Paenibacillaceae > Paenibacillus > Paenibacillus yanchengensis. The sequence continues at coordinate 92,053 of NZ_JBHUMH010000006.1, forward strand.
TCACAATATTGGGTAAATACGCTAAAATTATCTACATAGGTCTTGTGGTTTTTACAATATTGGGAATGTTTTTCTTTCCGACTATTTATGGACAACATAGATTCATTCTATACATTATATTACTTTTTCCAGTAGTGTTTGCAGCGATTATTTACCAGATGCGGAGTAAAGGGTACTTAGGAATTATAATGAGCGTTGTTTTTTTTATAATACCAGTATTGTTTGCTTTGGAAGCTCCGAGCTTTGCAAGTGCTACTTTGTTTGTCGTAACTGGCTTGCTATTATTTACAATTGCAATTATAAAAGGTTGGTTTCATGTAAATAGACTATTGGCGTTGCTAATCGTATACACACCAATAATTACTTTAGTGGCTCTTATTATTAGTGGTAATAGAGTATGGGAAAGAGTGAAACTTGCTTTAATTAATGCTTTTCAGATGGAAGGAGGGGACTATATAACATCAATAGTTTGGGAAATAATAGCCGGTGCTAAATTGTTTGGACAGGGTGCAGCAGAGTTACATATGAATATAGCACTACCAGCTATCCATGCAGAATTTCTGTTAATTTATTTTATTCATAAGTTAGGCTGGATTTCATTTATTGGGATGATGGCTTTTATTATCACATTCATTATTCGCGCTTATATCCTTTCATCTAAACAAAAAAGTGTACTAGGAAAATTAGTATCGATATCCGTTATTACAACCTTTACTTTACAAGTCATGCTCTATGTTGCTTTTAGTTTCGGAATATTGATCTTTTCACCACCGTCATTACCGCTTATATCGGATGGAGGATTAACATTGATTGTTAATATGATGCTCATTGGTATTTTGATATCCGTATTCAAATCTGGTGATTTAGTTAGAGATCGTCTACCGAGACAGAATCCACATAAGTTATTGGAATTTAATAATGGTAAAATAATTATTCATTTGAAAACGAAGGAGCGGTAAGCTAATAATGAAATATTTTACAAAAGAGTGGTATAAGCTATGTCAAGAAACAACTTTCGATAGTGGTTTGGAAGTTTATAAAGTAACGGAATACGATGTAGAGCAGTTATACTTGCAATTGTATACAATAGAAGAGGTAAAGTATGTGAAGCTTCAACGTGAGGTATATAATACGGATCCTAGATTTATGCTTAACTTTGAAGAGAAATTTGTACCACTTAATAAAATATTAAATGAGGAAGAGATAGTGGAAGAAGACGTTTTTGTATATCAACAATCAGCAGAGGAGATCGCTAGTATAGAGCAATCCATTGTAGCGTATGATGCACGACCTCCATTCGATGAATCATCAAGCAAAGCAAACTTTTTTGAAATACAAGAGGTGCATCGCAATAGGCTATTACATCAACTTCCTCCAAGTCTATTAGAAAATATCGCAGATATTCGCTTATTGGCATTAGGTTATTGTACAGAAGAAGTGCTCCAAGCGCTGAAACAATTAAGTAAGGAAAATGAGCAGAAAGTAAACAATACAAGTGAAGCCTTCTTAAAGGTACAAGATGCTGAAAATATTCCGCATATTTATGAATGTTTAAATTTTCATGATTGCTACGTAACTAGTATAGATTTTGGAAATGAGCAACAGTTCACGTTAAGTTTTGATTCACGTGGTGGTTTTACAAGTAACAATCAACTTATCTTTCAGAATGCAGATATAATCAAACAAGAGGAGCATATACTTAACAGCTATTGGCTTTATGCAGAAGCATATCGCACAGAACACGGATACGAGGTACATGCTCTATTTTCAGGTGAGGACATTGCTGAACTCATTATACATTGTACAGATGTTATCGTTAAACAAGTCTAGTTGGAAAAAATACTTAATATAGTTACATAATATAGATTGCGACAATGAAAACAAATATAGCTGTAATAAGTAAGCTCCAAGTGTTTGCTTTTTGTTTTTTGAACTCTATCATCCCAGTAGCAGTGAGCATGAATGCCAAAGCCAACAACATATATGGTGTTATTGTTCTAGCGGTATCAGTGAACAGGGAATAGCTTGCTAATGCCATTACTATAATTGCTAAAATATTTCTAATTATTTTCATCTATCAGTGCTCCTTCTCGTATATTTATTAGAAGAGATCAGCATTGTCCCATGAAGAAGTACATTTCTTCATGGGACAATGCTGTATTTGTGGGACAAAAAATTTTAATATTCAGTAGTGCCAGTTCTTGAAAGAGACATTAGTGGACGAAGGTACGAAAACCGGTTATTTATTAATGAGGAAATTTCACTGTAATTAGGCGTATGCTCAATATTGATCCTAACAGTTCTCCCGTTTATAAGCTGTAATGCCATGCTGGATAGCATTTTCTCATCAACCCACTTTAGATAGGTAATATGTAATAAAATAACTATAGCATAAGTTGTTTAAACTAGCACAAACTGAGAAGGAATAATAAAATGCGTCTCTTTCATGCTGTAATAAGTAATAGGTGATTGCAAGTGAACAAGTGGTTACTGTAAAATTAGAACTAATCAACTTTGTTGACTCTTGTGTTTAATATGTTGGATCATCTGTAGTACGGGTCTATTTCATGGTAATGGAGTTCTTCTTTATTTAAGTAAGGTTGTCATATGACAATATAGTACTAGCTATTATGACATAAAGAGGGCTAGCATAGTAATTGTACTCATGAAATGATTCATGCAGAAGGAGAGAGGAAAAATGACAGTATCACTTATGAAAGCAATGAAATTTTCTATACAGTTTATGTGGATGGTATGGGAAGGAATATTTGATTTTTTAACGAAATTTCGAAGCGAATCAATATGGAGATTTGGAATATGTAAATTAGTTGTAAAAAAGTACAACGGCAAAGGTGTCATTTTAAAAAATGGGCAACAAATAGTAGCAGGTGAATGGATTGGAGAGCTTCATCTTGACAATAGCCAGGTGTTAAAGTTAACGAGAACCGTCGGTGCTGATCAAGCAGGTTTGAGTATTGCACGGATGTTACAACATGCGATGGTACAAATGGCTTCTGAGATAGACAATCAATCGGAGTTAAAGAAAGTACAAGCGTTAATGGGGATTACCCTACTTCGTCGTGGTCTTACTCATGGGTTAGGATTTGAACAACATCCGATAGAATCAAAGTGGCAGCAGCGAATAATTACTGTATATCTTCGTATGTTGCTCCGGGTGCTACATCCAGAAGGAAATAAACGCATACAGCGTAATAAGAAAAAATTAACACCGTGTATGTTAGTCATTTCCTCATCTTCACTAAAAGAACGTTTCTTACTAAATAAACAGTAAGAGCTCTATTAAAGGACAGCTACACTAATAATAGAAATAATTCCAAGTGGAAATTTCATCATAGAAGGGTAGTGATGCCTGTATAAATTTTTATTTGGATGCGCATTATTAACGTGCTTAATAGCTATATATTACGTTAATAAATGTCAAACTTACTAGTGTGAAAATGTCATATGACATCAAAATAATGTAATAATAGGGGCTGAATTACAAAGCAATCGCTATTCCGATTCTGTAATAGTTGCTTTTTCTTTTTTAGTAAGTTTTTGATACACGAGTGCATAGGATAGATCGATAAAATGTTTTATCTCATCGCTAGAAAGTTCGGTCGTATGCAAGTAGATGGAATTCCAATGTGTTTTGTTAGCATAGTAGCCTGGAACGACATCTTGATAGGTTATACGTAACATTTCATTTTCGTCGGGGTTACCTTTAAGTGTTATCACTTCATTATTCATCATGCCAAAACATTTTCCGAGCAAGGAAAAGTAATGACATTGCCAATCTTCTCGAAAATAAACTTCCGCTCCTTGTTTCGTATTACCGTGTAAAATCATTACTTGTTTGCGTTCATCAATATTCATTATGGACCACTCCTGTAGTTGAAATATTATTTAGTATAGCTTAATTTGCAATATATTTTCATCATTACTTGAAAAAATATATTAACGATGATATTGTAAAAGGTAGATTGTTACGAAATGGAGGTGGGTTTAGAGATGAATCAAGTTTTAATGAACGGATTTTGGAATACATTTTTAATGTTCAACCGTTCAAAATTTGCTGTTGCAATGGTTAACGGGATAAGTGTGTCCTTTTTTAACAATTGCATAGTAAATATAAAACGGTGAAAACATCTCTAAACCTATCATAATATAAGGTTGGTCTTAGGGGGAGCTTTCATGCTCCTCTTTTTTGTGACCAAAATTGTAATGAAGTCATGGGAAATGTTTTTCCTATGGCTTTTTTTCATTTCTAAGGAGGATTCGATGACGATGATGGCATGTAGTGTGCAGCAAGTGAGTAAAATGTTAGGTGGAAATATTATTTTTGAACAACTATCTTTTGAAATTCAAGAAAAAGAACGGGTTGGTTTAGTCGGCAGAAATGGCAGTGGAAAAACGACACTATTAAAATTGCTAGCAGGAGAAGAATTACCAGATAGTGGTCAGATTCATTGGAGAAAACAAACGCAAATCGGGTATGTGAAGCAAATTCCTGATTTTGAACCAGAGTTGCTGACGGCAGAAATTTTAAAAAGTGCATTTGAAGCATTATTATTTATTGAAGAAAAGATGTTAGAAATTGCACAACAAATGAGTGCAACAGCAAATGAGCAAATATTGTCAGCATTAATGGAACAATATGGTCGGCTACAAGAAGAATTTTTGCAAAAAGATGGCTATGATATGGATGTTGCTGTGGATAGAGTCGTTGGTGGTTTACAGTTGCAGGAGCTGTTATCAAAATCGTTCGCAGCACTTAGTGGCGGAGAGAAAACAAAGGTCGGGCTAGCCTATATGCTGTTAAAAAAGCCGAATTTTTTGTTGTTAGATGAACCGACGAATCATTTGGATTTGGGGGCAGTAGAGTGGCTAAGTGCTTTTTTAAAAAACTATGATGGTACAGTCATTATCGTCTCCCACGACCGTTATTTTTTGGACGAGATGGTGACGACCATATTGGATTTGGAAGAGGGATCGATCCAGCAGTTTAATACAAACTACTCGAACTATATGTTAGAAAAAGAAGCGCAATTACTACAGGAGTTTCATGATTACAAAGAGCAGCAGAAGAAAATTAAAAAGATGCGCGAGGCGATAAAAAGGTTAAAAGAATGGGCAAATCGTGCCAATCCTCCTAGTGAAGGGTTGCACAAGCGTGCTCGAAACATGGAGAGAGCATTGGAGAGAATGGAAAAACTGGATCGACCGACGTTGCAGCGTAAAAAAATGAATTTAGCGATAGAAGCAGCGGATCGTAGCGGTAAAGACGTAGTTGTAGTACAAGGAGCAGCAAAAAGTTTTGCGACTAGGCGGCTATTTACGCAAGTGAATATGCATGTGACGTATCAACAGCGAGTAGCGATTGTCGGAGATAATGGGACAGGGAAATCAACATTGATTAAATTACTGTTACAGCAAGTGCTACCAGATGCAGGGGAAGTTAGGTTAGGGAGTAATGTGAAAGTTGGATATTTGTCGCAACATGTCTTCACAGACGAAGTTAATAATACGATTATAGATGTATTTCGAAAAGAAGTAGTTGTAACAGAAGGAGAAGCAAGGCACATATTAGCTACATTTTTATTTTATGGTCCTGCTGTTTTTAAAAAAGTTTCGCAACTTAGTGGCGGTGAAAAAATGCGATTACGCCTTGCACAGCTCATGCATCAAGATACGAATCTACTTGTTTTGGATGAGCCAACAAATCATCTTGATATTGACTCACTGGAAGTATTAGAACAGACATTAGACAACTACAGTGGCACGATACTAGCAGTATCGCATGATCGTTATTTTTTGAATAAGCTGTTCGAGAAAATTTATTGGATAAAAGATAGTAAGGTGTACGGTTTTGATGGAAATTATAGTTGGGCAAGAACGCAAATGGAGAGATTGGAACAGTCGAAGCAAGATTAGTAACAGAAAAAAAAGCAACTGAAGTTGCGAAAATAAGTTAATATCTTATAACACTATAATCAGACGGCGTTAGGTTGGATTTAGGTTGATTTGCAGATTGACAAACGGTGTGAGAGGAACTATTCTAATGGTGTAACTATTATAAAAACCAATAAAGAGTAGTAGTTTAATATATATCTCTTAGCTGCAAGCAGCAGTAGGTGATCGTCTTATGGACGGTTGCGTAATGCTCGCTGTTTGCATAGCTGAGGGAGATTTTTTTGTTTTCAAGCAAAGTAGCAAAGCATAGCGAGAGAAAATCAATTTTGTGAAGTATCAAAATATCTAATGTTATTCATATCTGCTGCTAATCAAAGGAGGTTAGTTAATTCTATGGAATCGGAGCCTACGGAAGCAGGATTACACCCACGACATGACACATCGTATCGCTTTTTGTTATCTAGTAAGAAACTATTTGTGGAGTTGCTCCGTTCATTTGTAAAGCGTGGTTGGATCGAGGATATAGCTGAGGAAAATGTAGAAGAAATTCCACATACTTTTGTGCTACAAGATTTTAAACGGCAAGAAGCTGATCTTGTTTACCGTGTAAAGTTGCATGGGCAAGAAGTTATTTTCTATCTGTTATTAGAGCTGCAGTCTACTGTAGATTACCGAATGCCATATCGTTTGTTGTTATACCAAGTGGAAATATGGCGATACTTATTACAAAATGATGCTAGCTTATTACATAACAAAAAATCGTTTCATCTGCCACCGATCGTACCAATTGTGTTGTATAATGGAGAGAAGGAATGGCAAGCGAAGCGTCAGTTTCGTGAGCTATTAGCAGGCGAGAAAATGTTTGAATCAGAGCTATTGAACTTCGAATATTTATTTATCGACGTTGTCCGTTACACGGAAGAAGAACTATTGCAATTATCGAACACAATAGGAGCGTTTTTCTTACTGGATCAAACGGAAGAAGTGCCGCAATTACTTGTACGCTTGAGGAAATTAGGGCAGATCATAAAACGACTACCACCCGAAAATCAAGACAAATTAATGACTTGGATGGATAATATATTGAAAAACAAACTACCAAAGCAAGAGGTAAATTTGCATACAATTATGAAAACAGCAAAGGAGGAGGAAGAGATGCTACGCTTTGAAAAAGCACTCGACAATTTAGAACGCCAAGGTATTGAAAAAGGAATGCTGAAAGGGCAACGTGCAGAAAGAGAAGAAATAGCAAAGCGGATGCTCGCTTTGGGTATGGAGATAGATGTAATTGTAGCGTCAACAGGATTTTCGAATGTAGAATTAGAACAGCTTCGACAATAGAAATACGAAATAGTTATATAACAAAGGAAGAAAATTGGATTAGTTATATCTCTCTTAGCTGCAAGCAGCAGTAGGTGATCGTCTTATGGACGGTTGCGTAATGCTCGCTGTTTGCATAGCTAAGGGAGATTTTTTTGTTTTCAAGTAAAGTAGCAAAGCATAGCGAGAGAAAATCAATTTTGTGAAGTATCGAAATTTCTGATGTTATTCATATCTACTGCTAATCAAAGGAGGTTAGTTAATTCTATGGAATCGGAGCCTACGGAAGCAGGATTACATCCACGACATGACACATCGTATCGTTTTTTGTTATCCAGTAAGAAATTGTTTGTGGAATTACTCCGTTCCTTTGTGAAGCGTGGTTGGACCGAGGATATAGCTGAGGAAAATGTAGAGGAAATTCCACATACTTTTGTTTTGCAAGATTTTAAACGACAAGAAGCTGATCTTGTTTACCGTGTAAAGTTGCATGGGCAAGAAGTTATTTTCTATCTGTTATTAGAGCTGCAGTCTACTGTAGATTACCGAATGCCTTATCGTTTGTTGTTATACCAAGTGGAAATATGGCGATACTTATTACAAAATGATGCTAGCTTATTACATAACAAAAAGTCGTTCCATCTGCCGCCAATCGTACCAATTGTGTTGTATAATGGAGAGAAGGAATGGCAAGCGAAGCGTCAGTTTCGTGAGCTATTAGCAGGCGAGAAAATGTTCGAATCAGAGCTATTGAACTTCGAATATTTATTTATCGACGTTGTCCGTTACACGGAAGAAGAACTATTGCAATTATCGAACACAATAGGAGCGTTTTTCTTACTCGATCAAACGGAAGAAGTGCCGCAATTACTTGTACGCTTGAGGAAATTGGGGCAGATCATAAAACAACTACCACCCGAAAACCAAGAGAAATTAATGACCTGGATGGATAATATATTAAGAAACAAACTCCCAAAGCAAGAGGTAAATTTGCATACAATTATGAAAACAGCAAAGGAGGAGGAAGAGATGCTACGCTTTGAAAAAGCACTCGACAATTTAGAACGCCAAGGTATTGAAAAAGGAATGCAAGAAGGGTTACTGAAGGGTAAGTACGAAGGTGTGCAAGAAGGAATGCTCAAAGGTAAGTTGGAAGGGCAGCGTGCAGAAAGAGAAGAAATAGCAAAGCGGATGCTCGCTTTGGGTATGGAGATAGATGTAATTGTAGCGACAACAGGGTTTTCTATTACTGAAATGAAGCATCTACAAAAATAAGAGTAGGATGTAATCGTGTAAACGCGGAAATTGAATATAGTCCATATTTATAGCAGGAATATAAAGTTATTCGAAACGTACTGGAGAAAACAGTATATAATCGAGTAACTTTTTCTATTTATTAATTGGTGTTGTATGAAGTAATTTACAATGAAAGAAAAGAAGGATAGACTAAAATGATATGTCAGCAATTGGTGAATAGTAGGAGGAAATATAGTTTATGATGAACGTATTAATAGTGGAAGATGATATCGCTATTCAACAGTTATTTCAGGTAGCATTACAGCAGTTGGACTTAGCCACAACTATTTATACATCGGTAAGCTCTGCTGTTGCTTATCAATTGGCGATGGAAAACAGAATTGATATATTTATATTGGATATACAGTTAGCAGATTATAAAGGAACTGATCTAGCAAAACAGTTAAGAGCAATAGAGAAATATGCATATACGCCGATGATATTTGCTACTGCACTAGCTGGCGAAGAGTTATTAGCTTATCGGGAACTGAAATGTTATTACTATTTAATTAAACCATTCACGAAACAAGAAGTAGTCGATGTATTGCAAGATGTTATTGCTTATAGGCGACATTTGAGTACACCAAGTAAACAGATTCGATTGGAGCAAAAAGGATTTATAGTAGAACTAAACGTGGATCAAATCCTGTATATGGAATCATTCGGTAAAAAGGTGGAAATACATCTAGTGACTGCGGAGGAACAAGAGCAAGTAGAAATCGTTTCTGGTTATTCGTTAAAAGAGCTCAAGGAGCTTGTTGCAGGTAGTTCGTTTGTCCAATGTCATCGTAGTTATCTCATCAATCTAAAATATAGTTATAAAATTGATAAAGTGAAAAGCGCGATACAATTAACATTGTTTCAGCGAGATGTACCAATTGGTAAAAAATATATGGAGAATGTGATCGGATGATAACGTATATTTCATTGTTTTTGCAAACCGGATTGGATGCTATAGCACTCTTTATCATTACTCGATCACTCGTTTTTAAGCAAACGAAGTGGATGAGACAAAGTTTGGTATGGTCATTTGTTATGTTTTTATTCATGGTTCTTTTTCAAGTCGATGTTGATGTAAGTGGTAAGGGAATCTACTTGGAGGAAGCAAATCTTGAATATTATCAACTACTTCCTGTTCACTCGTGGTTGTTTTTTATTATGGTGTTTACAGTAGCTTTAATTTTGAATAGTGCGTTATTTCAAACAGGTACGATGGAGACGATTTATGCAACAGTACTTTCCTTTTTACTTTGGATTAGTTTGCGTTTAGTTAGTGTATTAATCGTTTACTTATTTATAGAGAATGCGTTAATTGAACGAATTGTTACTTTATTATTTGTGTTGTTGATACTTTTATTGCCTAGAAAGAAACTTGTGCTAGGTATGCAGAGTAGAAGCGTGATGATGAAGCTTGTATTGTTTAGTACTTTCATTTTAGTTGTAGCTATGCTTATGATGGCTGATTTTAGTCAAGCTGTTATAGTGCATTATGGATGGCTTGTCTTGCTGACTATTTTATTAGTCGTTGGTTTAAATGTATGGATGTTGTATGAACAGCGAAAAAAAATAGTGGAAGAGCAGCGAATAACAATTATTGAGCAATATATGCCTGTAATCGATGATCTTGTTGCAGAAATGAGAATGAAGCAGCATGAATTTGATAATCGTTTATTGGCTATTATTAGTATTGTGGAAACAGAGCATGATGTAGCAGTTATTCGAGAAAGAATGCAACATTACGTCGCACATATTACGCCGAAATATGCAATCGAGCAAGTACTACAAGTTTCTCATAAAGTAATGGCAGGGTTTCTCTATTCTAAAATGAAGTTGGCGGAATGGAAGAACATTAAGTTAACGATGGATATACAGACGGATTTCCAAAATTTTTGTTCTAATGAATATGATTGGATAACTGCTTTAGGCATTTTAGTGGATAACGCGATGGAAGCGACATTGCCAGGGGAAGAAATTAAAGTAAGCTTAAAAAATGAGCAACAGTGGTTAGAAATAAGTGTAACCAATACCCATAGTTATATGACAAATGATCAATTTATGGAGCTGTTTGTCCCAGGTTATTCTAGTAAAAATAGCCAAGCGAAATCGAGAGGGTACGGTTTATTTGCATTAAAGCAATTGGTCGACCAGTATAATGGTAAAGTGTTAACGAAAAATGAAACGAATACGAAACCTAATTGTATTACGATTGGAGTTTGGTTACCGTAATGTTAGGAAGAAAAATAGGGAACGAATGGTGGGTGTAAGGGAATGAATAACATTCGATTCCGCTACACCCTATTTTCGTTTCTAGTATATTGTATTCCAAAATATCTAGCGGTAAAGTAAATATCAAGAAAGGAGATGTATGATGAAAAAACTATTGCACCTAGAATGGAAAAAATTGAGTAAGCCAATTATCATCTCACATATTTTATCGATTATATTAATGGTTGTGTTGACCTGCACGTTATACAAAAATTATTCGCTAGAGTATGATTTGGAAGCATGGCAAATAGTAAGTGAATATTTTATGTTGATCCTGCCATTAATCGTTGTGTTGCCGAGTTGTTGGTTGCTTTACTATGAACGGAAAGATCGCTTTATACTACTTACGGTGTCGCGGATACCTAAGCGAAAATACATATTTGCCAAATGGTTTATAGTTGCTGGGCATAGTTTTTCGATTATGTTTTTAACGATGATTATCGGAGTGATTGTCGCATTATATATAAAACCGCCAATCATCTCTAATTTGAGTTTAATAGACCCGGTAACGGGAGAGTTAATATCGAGAATTAAGGCATATCATTTTTTCGGTAAAATGTTTGCGGAACAGCCATTACTATATGGTTTTATGATGAGTGTTTGGCGTGGTTTATTAGGAATAGTGTTGGCTACTATGGGGTTTGTATTATCGTTGTTTAGTCGTAATATCTTCATTATTTTGTCAGGACCATTTCTGTATTTCTTGTTAGAAAATTATATATTTGAAGTGTTGGAATTACAACCATTTAAATTTGCAAATTCATTTGAACCGGCATGGGATATTAATGACCAATATCCGATTACATTGCTCGTTGCTCCAATAATAGCTGTTTTGTATACGGTAGTTGTTTATTTCTATTTTGTGAAAATAAAAAAACAAGCGATTTATGAGATGTAGGTGTAAGTGATGATGGAGATTATGAAAGTACAATTAAAACCATTTTTCTCTCGGCAAATTTGGTTATTAATTATTATTTGTTTACTAGTTGGTATTGGTGAGGGGCAAATCTCTGAGTTGTCAGAGGAATTATTCGTATTAGAAATGATGACAGGTCATCATTACATCATGTATTTTATGATTCCCATTTTCTTTTTATTTCTCTATCGAACAATAAAACAACAATCGAACATTGTATTGATCCGTCAGTCTCATTTTTGGAGAAATTTCTTGGCACAGGTTAGTGCTATGTTCATACAAAGTTTTATTTTTGTAATGGTGCAATTGTTGTTATTTGCTGTAGTAGCGATTAGTTTGCGTCCGGTTAATTTAGTAGAGCAATTGTCGCTTACAGAACATGAAGTAATTATTTTGTTAAATGACTATTTTGCTACTCCGATGGTTGCGATTATAGTGGTAACGCTGTTTATGATCATTGGCTTTTTTTCGGTATCTATTGCTATGTTAGTTGTCCATCATTTTTTTACGGAGCGAACGATGCTTATAGTGTTGATTAGTTTATTTATCGTTATGTTGCTTGGTTATAAAGTTCCGGCACTACAACCATTTGTTGAAATTCCACTACTGTTCATTAATAATCATATTGTTTTTCATCATAATTTATGGTACACAGGAAAACTATTAGTTACTGCAAGTAGTACGCTCATCCTTTATGTTGCTATTTTTGTTGTTATTAAATATTATTGGCAAAGCAAATGGCTACGCCAATGAAAACTTTAGGTTGGTGCAGCGCATGGTATTTTATTGGAAAAAATTATGTAGTTACAAAAATATAGCACTATGTTTCGTAATTATTTTACTCGTAACTTGCTGGAAAGCGCAGCAGTTAGCGATAATCGATGACGTTAGTTTTCTCGATTATTGGCAACGGACGTTTTATGGACATGGCAGTGGGCGATTTCGTCTATTTGAAATTATAGAACTGATTACTATTCATAGTGCTCCATTGTATGTCATTGCTGTTTTTTTGGAAAATAGACGAGGCGATCAAGATGCTGTAGTAATCATCCGCTTGAGTTCTAAAAAAGTATGGTTATATTCGACTGTTAGCATTGGTATAGTGTGGATAATATTGTATGTGATTAGTTTTTTTGTAGTTGGTAGTTTAGTAGGTGTAGTGTATGGATTTTCTTTATTAAAATTTCAACTAATGGCAGAACTATTATTATTAATGTCGTTAGATATTGTAGTTCAGTTTTTAATATTATTTTTAGTTTATACAATAAAGCGGAATGTTACGATTGCATTTTTTACCGTAGTAGCAACTCACCTTATAGCCATTTGGATTATTTATTTTCCGACAGGTATTTCCAGTGTTGCTAGAAGTGCGGAAGTAGGCGGTCTTCCGTTTGGATTGAGAGTTGCTATCTTAATTGGCTCGCTAATTACAATCTGGCTAATGATTAGAAAAATAAATTTGGGTAAAGCTTTACTTCGCTGAACAAAGGAGGAGAACAAGTGATGTATAAGGATATAGTTGTAAAAAATGTTTCACAGTCTTTTTCTAGACAAACGGTATTATCAAATGTGAATCTTGAAGTAGAAAAAGGAGAAACCGTCGGTATCGTGGGTGCTAATGGCAGCGGGAAATCAGTATTGTTTAAAATAATATGTGGTTTTATTGCTCCAAAGCAAGGAGAAGTGTATATTCGAAACCAAAAGTTGGGCAAAGATATTGATTTTCCAGCACAAGTAGGTGTTTTTATTGATACGCCTGGTTTTATTGATTTGTATACTGGTTTGCAAAACCTTCAGTTTTTAGCTGCCATTAACAAAAAAATCGATGATCAGCAAATTAAAAAAACGATGGAGCAAGTAGGCTTAAATGCTAATTTGAAAACAAAAGTAAAAGATTATTCGCTAGGGATGAAGCAAAAGTTGGGCATTGCACAAGCGATTATGGAGCATCAAAATATTATTATTTTAGATGAACCATTTAATGCACTTGATTACAGAACATATCAAGATATGAAAGCGATCGTAAAGCAACTGAAAGAGAAAGCATATACGATCTTATTAACAAGTCATAATTATGAAGATATAGAAGAACTATGCGATCGCACTTACTTTATTGACGAAGGTAAGTTAACGCTACTAACAGAAGAAATAAAGGAAAGGTATTTTCAACGGTGAATAATGACTCGAAATAGTGAGTTATGATACAATGCGATCATGCCTACTCGTATGGATAAGAGTGCACAATAGTGCTTATTGGCAAGATCGGGAGGTTTAGAAGATGGATATTGGCAGTATATTAGAAGGTGTGAAGGAAGCGAATCTATTTATCCAGTTAGGGACTGTTTTTTTAATTGCGCTCATTCCTTTTTTAGAGGGATATGTAGCAGCTCCTGCTGGTATTATTATTGGATTTCCAGCAACGATGACCATTGTTGTGGCATCACTTGGCAACTGGTTATCGGTACTGTTTGTTGTCGTACTATATGATAAGTTGCGCCAGCGTCGGAATCGGAAACAGACGGTTGATCGTCCAAATAAGCGAATGGAACGTGCTCGTAAGTTGTTTGGAAAATACGGTGTGCCCGGTGTTACAATCATAGGTCCACTTTTGTTCGGTCATCATATTGGTGTATTTATTGCACTGATGTCGGGAGCTTCCAAGCGGTATGTTACGTTATGGATGACGATAGGTGTATTGCTGTGGACAATTGCCGCAGGAGTGCTCGCTGTTGTAGGAATTGATCTATTTAGCTATGTAAGGTGAGGGTTTGGTCATATATTGTTGTTAAAAAGATAAAGCGCGAAGGAAATAAACCTCCTTTGCGCATTTTTTTTCATTAGATTATGAAGTGTAGATTGAACGAAAGTACAAAATATCCACAGGTCTAGTCCAAATTGTGCAAATACAAAATAATTGAAAGCGCATACAATAAGGATCGGTATAAAATCTGTTGCCATGAGTTTTCGTAAAGTCTAAATGACCTTGTATTGCAACTTAAGGGGGAGAATGCACATATGACAAATAATAAAGTGGAAAAAATGTTAGCAAAGTTATTGATAGTGGCTGTGATGTTGACTTGTATGCCTATGAGTATTTCTGCGGAAGAAATGACTCCAAATCCTGTAGTTAATTTTGAGATGGATCTGCTGACGGAAAACGAGATTACAAATACAACAGACAATACTAAGTTTACAGTAGTAGATAATGAACCAACACTTGTCGCAGGGAAAGATGATCAAGGACATGCACTCAAATTTAATGCAAGTACTTATATTAATTTAGGAACTATATTTCAACCGAAAAATGCTTATACGATGATGGCATGGATTAAACAAGATGGAGGGGGGAAAGGGACGCAGGCAATTGTAAGTCGCGGTAATAGCGGCAATGCAATGAATCAGTTAGCAATGCTTGTAAAGGATGAACGTATTTATCATAATATATCTGTATCTAACGGTAGTGTAAACAATGAATATTATGAAGCGTTGGGAACTGCTTCTGTTAAAAAAGAGGAATGGAATCACATTGCGGTTACTCGTGAAGGAAGTAATCTGATTTATTATGTAAATGGAAAGGAAGTTCTGAAAAAAACGGATATCTCTAGTGCCGATTTTGTAGAAACAGATATGCCAATGTATATAGGAAAAGATGTCAACAATCAAGGATCACTTTGGAGTGAACATGATTTTACAGGTGTAATGGATGACTTGAAATTGTATGATGTAGCCTTAACAAAAAAACAGGTTATTGAAGCGGGTCAGATTAATGTGGTGAGTCCTATTATAACTACCATTAATGATGGTGAGTTAGTTGTTTCATTGGAAGGAAAACCTAATAGCGAACCGTTACAGAAGGAATTTCAATTGTCTTTTCAAATTGGCAATAAAATAATTAATCCTACTATTCAAACATACACATATGAAAGCGCAAATCAAACAGTTAAATTTATATTTGATCCGATTGTCAATTACAGTTCGATGGAAAAAACGGTTATTGTAATTGTCAAGTATAGTGGGGATGAGGTAAGGGGGAGTTTTCTATTGCCTGCGGGAAGTTCACCAGTCGTATCTGATGCGACTATTGAAAACAAATCTCTAAAACTAGGTGTAGAGCCGCATGTAAAAGGTGTTTTGAAAGCAAAATATACGTTTAATGATGCTGACAAAGATGCAGAAGGAGAGACTAAATATCAGTGGTATATTTCGGATGCCATCGATGGAGAATTTTCGAAGCTGTCAGGAATTAACACGCAAACGATTATTTTGTTAGACAAATATGTAGGGAAATATTTGAAGTATGAAGTGAATGCTGTTGATATTCACGGCAATAAAGCAAAAAATTCAGTGATGAGCACAGTGGCTGGACCAGTGTTGGCAACGGATGGAAATCCACTTGCGGACTGGTTTCTTGAGGCACAATATGGCGTTTCACATCATATTCTTTCTGAGTTTGTAAATCTGGATTTTGTTTCGACAGTGCCAAATGAAAAGTGGGATGCTAGTAAAGAAACGTGGAATGAATTTATTGGAAAATTTGATGCGGACAGTTATGCTGAACAAATCAGTCAAACGGGTGCAAAGTATATCATTATAACTTTGGGACAAAATGCTGCGGAATACAGCGCTCCGAATGAAGTTTATGATCAATATTTGCGTGAAGCAGGCTTATTAAAAGAGGGCGAAGCAAATCCCAAAACTGTTTCTATGGAAAACGATCTACCTATGAAAATTGCGGACGCTGTGGCGCCATATGGTATTAAGGTTATGCTATATTTACCGTCTAATCCTCCACATAGTGCTCATTGGAATCCGGGAGATTATCGTGTAACTGTCGATGCGCTTAAGGGAATCCGTGGATCTAATGGTCCAGTTGGTCAAGAAGCGAAGAAAATACATGTTGAAATGGTAAAATGGTGGTCAGAGCATTATGGGGATAAAATTGCTGGATGGTGGTTTGACGGAATGTATCCAGGTGGCATATTAGAAAGCCAAAATAATATGTCAGAGGAATATAACATTTCCACTTTAGCTAACGCTGCCAAAGCGGGCAATCCTTACAATATTATCACGTTTAATCAGGGAACAGATCCGTCGATTGCATTTGGAAAAAACACGGAATACCATGATTATACTGCCGGAGAGATCAATGATTTTAATATATTTCCACATGATGGTCGCTGGGCGAAAAACACGACAGACGTTCAAAATTTCTTGTTTGGACCAATTGGAAAGGGTGGCTGGGGATGGGGTGCAGCTGGTACATCAAAAACAATAGATTATGTTGAAAATCAAACAAGAACCGCAATAGAAAAATCATATGTTATAGGATTTGATACAAAGGTAAATCGTTTTGGTGTGATTGATCCTGCACAATTGGCGCAGTTGAAAGAACTAAAATATAGGATAGAACTTCCGAAAATGAAAAATCTAGCACTAAACAAACCTGCTAAAGCATCCACCACTTACGAAGAATTGTCAGGATATGAAGCTGCTAAAGCCTTTGATGGCAATTCGTCAACTAGATGGGCAGCTGCTTTATCTTCGGCGAACTATCCACAAGGCGTTAAGGAATGGTTGGAAGTAGATCTGGAAAAATCTACTCTACTTACTCATGCGATAGTAGAATTTAATGTATGGCAAGGAATTGCAAACTCGCCAGATAGTATTACTTTTCAGGTGAAAGAAAACGAAACAGACGAATGGTCTACTGTTTTATCAAAAGCTAAAACTCCTGGGATTGGATCTTCGGAGAATGCGGTTCAAAGATTTGAATTTGAAACCCCAATGAAAGGAAAATATTTCAGGTTACTGTTTGAGGATGGATACTTGAATAATAATAATGGAATTTCTCTTTTGGAGGTACAGGTATACGGGTTAGTCACTAACAAGGTGATGATTGCATCAGGTATTACAAATGGAACGTTGATAGCGAATCCAGTAGATGAAGTTGTAAGTGGACAAGATGTTACTTTTACAGTAACGCCTGATGAAAATTACCAAATAGATAGATTAACGTTAAATAATATCGATGTAACTTCTCAGCTAGTAGATGGTAAGTATACGTTGGCAAATGTACAGACTGATGTTATAGCAATGGCTAGCTTTAAGGAAATAGAAGGAGATAAAGGAGAGTTGCTACTACTTTATCATGCACAGAAGGATAAGACGAAAGGAAATTATACAGATGCAAGTTGGTTGGATTTTGCAACAGCATTAGCAGACGCTGGATCAGTACTGGATGATCAAAATGTATTGCAAGCTGCAATCGATGAAGTGTATGCAGCATTGCAAAGAGCAATCAACGGATTAGTTACAAAACAGGTAGCACCTCCGTATGTAAAAGATACAAAATTGCCAGTTAACTCAAGTAATGGACAATTGATCTTGCCAGTTGGCAGAGCGGGAGTCGTAAGTTTTGGTGACGATATTGAGATAAGTGTTCCAACCAACGATGCCAGCGAGCAGTTAGAGCTGACGATTGAGAAGTTGCTAAATACGCAGCATATTATAGAAAATAAAGAAATATTGGCAAGTGATGTGTATACGTTACTGCACAAATTTCCTAAGGATTTCAATAAGAGAATGACATTGTCGCTTAAATTTGATACTTCAAAAGTAAACAGCGGTCAATCAGAAGCTATTTTCTACTATGACGATACTAAAAAAGCTTTGGTAAAAGTGGAAGAGAGTGAAATTAAAGGGAATCGTATCAGTACTGATATTAGTAATGATTTCACGGTGTTCGCTGTGCTAGTAGTGGACGAGAAGACGGGGATACTGGTCGAAGAACAGTCAGATCCAGAAACCCCAATAAACGTTGTGAAGTTGAATGATATTGAAGGTCATTGGGCGGAAGTTAGCATGAAGGAAGCTGCCCAGCTTGGTATCGTAAAAGGTTACGCAGACGGCTCATTTAAGCCGAATGCAATCGTAACGCGTGCAGAATTTGTGGTGATGTTGCATAACGTATTGAAGCCAACAAGTAAGGGTGCAGCGATAAACTTCGCCGATAATGCGAAGATCGGAGCATGGGCATACGAGGCAATCGCACAAGCAGTGCAAGCAAACATCATTAAAGGGTATGCAGATGGCACTTTGCGTCCGAATGTGGGAGTGACTCGTACGGAGATGGCACATATTGTTGCTAATGCGCTTAAGCTGACTGCTAATTCGAATGAGGCAACTAGTTTTGCTGATGATAAACTCATCCCGAATTGGGCGAAAGGTTCAGTTAGAGGAATGAGTGAACTTGGTATTATGCAAGGTAAGAATGGTAATAAATTTGATCCGAATGCGTTAGCGACAAGAGCAGAAGCTGTTATCGTTCTACTCAAGCTGCTGGCACAAGAGAAAAATATCTAACAGATGAGAGGTTGTTCCAATAAGGGTCACTAAGATCTGCCAAGGAACGACCTCTTTTGTTACATTTATAATTACTGCATGAGGAGATAGCGACTAAAGTTTTATCTGATAATTATTAAGAACTACAAATTTATATTTCACTATGTCAATACTACTAGGTCTAGTAAAAAAGTCCACAGACTTAGTCGAAATTGTGCAAATACAAAGATTATGAATGCGCATACAATTAACGTGTGCATAAATGAAAGCGCTACATTCTTGTTAAATCAGTACGTATCTCAAGCACTAGTTTATGATCGACATTATGGTGAAAGGAAGGGGAAGAATTTTTTTGAAAATAGAGTTGTGAGGAATAAAGAGTTCTAAATCACCTACATATTTAAAATGAGGAGGAATTGAACGTGAAAAATATAAAGAAGTTTGTTTCAGTATTACTAGTAGTGATAATGATATTTACGATGCCAATTAGTGTAATGGCAGAGGAATCATTGAATGATACTTTTAGCAACCAAGAAACTGAGGTAACTAGTCCTACACCGATTATTGACTTAGATATGGAAATGCTGACGGATGAGAAGGTTACAAATAAAGCAGATAATCAATTGTTTGCAGTAGCGGGTGCTAGTACGACTATAGAAAGTGGATCGGAACATTTCGGACAAGCGCTGAGATTAGATGGTACTACGAACTATATTAATTTGGGCAAAGAATATCAAGTGAAAGATGAGGTTACCGTTGCGGCATGGATAAACATAGATGGTAATGCTAATGCGCTTTCTAAGATAATTTCTAGGGCTAGAACGGGTGTTGCAGCAGATAGTGAAATATCACTATACGTTAGAAAAGCAAAAGGATTATTGGAAAGCCAAATTGCTACTTGGTTACCGGCGGATGAAACAAATACCATTACTCCTGAAACGTGGACGCATGTAGCGGTTACTGCTAATAAAGATTTTCAAATTATCTATATAGATGGAATAGAGGTGGCGCGGACAGCTACAGAAAGTTTTGATAAAGCTTGGAATGCTACAGATTTATTAATCGGAGCCGGTTGGAATCAAACAGCAACAGCGCCATTTGCTAATCACATGTTCAAAGGTCTCCTTGATGAAGTGAAAGTGTATGATGTTGCTTTATCAGATAAAGAAATTATTAAGCTTGCTGGTAAACAACAAAGCAGTGACGCTTCCTTACGAGAAATATTGCTGGCTGGAGAGCCAATAGGTGATTTTAATGCAGGTACAACGTCGTATGATATCAAATTAGCTGAAGGAACTACGACAGTACCGACAGTAACAGCAACTCCTACATTTAGTGAAGCTACAGTAAATTTAGTACAGGCAACAGAAATTCCGGGAATAGCGTCAATAGGAGTTATAGCAGAAGACGGGACGAAGCAGAGCTATCAAATTAACTTCTCTATGAAGCAAGTGATAGATCCAGGAGACCCGATTATACATTTTAAGATGGATGAAGTAACTGCAACAGGAGAAATCACGAATGAAGTAGACCAAAAAAATTATAAAATTAATGGTACCTATACTTTAGAAAATGGCATATACGGAAACTCACTTAAGTTTGATGGTAGTAAGACTCATGTAAATTTAGGGAAACCGGATTTTAATAAAAATCTTACGTTAGCTGCATGGGTAAATATCGATCCTGGTGGAGGGAACTCACTTAATAAAATATTCGGCAGAGATAAAACTACGGTCGCTAATCATGCATTTTATTTTACGATCAGAAACACAGGTAGTGTAGAATTTTCACTTCGTCAGAATGACACAATTAGTGGTACATGGATGGGAAGTGAGCCTAAAGCATTTCCATTCGATGTATGGAATCATGTAGCAGTTACTAGAGATGGAGCTAGTTTAAAAATGTATTTAAATGGAAAATTAATTAAGGAAGGTCAAACCCCTGATGTTGATTTATCTGTAAACGAAATGGATTTACTATTAGGAGCTGGATGGAACGCTGACGGTACAGATATATTCCCAGGTCATTCCTTTAAAGGTAGAATGGATGAAGTTAAAGTATTTAATCATGCACTTAGTGAAGATCAGATTAATAAAATTGCAGAAGATGCGGCAGGGAGAATTCCACCTGAAGTTATTAAGGTTACACCGAGTGCAGCTTCGCTACTAGATGAGAATACAAGTAAATTAGTGGTCGAGTACAATATGGCGTTAGAAGCGGGAGAGAATTTTTCGGATATATCACTAGTTGGAACTTCATCGGGAAAAGTAGGCATTACCCCGGTTATAGCAGCATCAGAGAGCTCTACTATCCTAACGAATCTATTAATTACGTTAAATAATAAGCTGAGCGCTGGAGAAGATTATATGTTAACCATCCCTCAAAATGCCGTTAAAAATACGGATCTAGTTGGAAATCTCGAAACAATATATACTTATTCGATAAAGCAAAGCGCTGTAGGGAATGCAGAAAATAGCAGTTTAGATTATTGGGTACTTAATCCTGTCACTATTCCTTCCAAAGTGGAAGCAGATGAGGAAAGTGTAGTGTTGAGTAATGGATTAGTAAAACGGGAGTTTTCATTACAAGACAATTTTATGACTATAAACTATTCCAATACATTCACAGAGATTAGTTTGCTCGATGAACAGCATTTGCAAGCGGATGCACTAGTAGTTTTAGATGGTGAGCAGTTTAATATTGGTGGTAAGGGGGATTCAGCAAACACATTTAAATATGATAGCCACAAGGTGGAAAATAGTACAGAAAAACTGTTTAACTGGACATATGACCCGAAAATATCAGATCCCAGTATGAAGGATTTACCATGGCCAGCTAAGGGTAAGGCGCTTATCGTTACTTACAAAGCTGGAGATGATTTTGCTAATAAATACAAGGGAATATCGATTCAAGTTAGATATGAAATCTATGATGGTATACCTGTCATTAGTAAAAAAATAGCTGTGACTAATAATGGCGAAGCAGATGTTGTAATTCAGAAAATTATTGTAGAAGCTTTACCAATATCAAAGCAAAAACAAGAGATGCTTTATGTTGAATCAGAATTTAATAGTGGAAACAGCAATCATTCCAGAAATAATGGTAGACATAATACGACCAAGTATGCGGATTTAAATGACACGTCCGTGTTGATGACTAGTCAATATGGTACAGATGAGTATGCTACATTTAATCCAAACTATAGGCTAACAAATAATACTACGTTTAATGGTTATCGAGTTTATGAGTTGTTCCACAGTGTTGATTATTATGAGTGGAAGATGATGGAAGTCAAAAAAATGTACAGAACGTTATTTCCACAAATAGGTGATAATCCAACTATTTTTCACTTAGTATCCAATAACGCAGCTGTCATAAAGACGGAAATTGATAAGGCGTCAGAAGTCGGCTTTGATATGATCATTTCATCTTTTGGATCAGGAGTAAATATTGAAAACGTAAGTAAGGGCAATATTGACTATTACAAAGATATTTATGACTATGCCAAAGAAAAAGAGATGATGATGGGTTCTTATGTGATGATGGTAGCTCGAGGAGACCAACCTGCCGGCGAAGGATATAGTGGAGTTTGGGGAAATATGAGATGTATGACATCCCAGACAGCCGAGAAATGGTATGCTGATGTATTAAAATTTATTGATGAAACAGGGTTAAAATCGATTGAAATAGATGGGATATATCCTAACTCGGCATGTTTTGGTGCTAATGAGGAAGAGAAGTATAGTTCCATCGTGAAGCAATGGGAAAAAGCGACTAAAAAGTTTAATCAGGATTTAAGAGAGAGGAATGTATATATTAATGCTCCTGACTGGAATTATTTAACTGGTGCTAATAAAGGAGTAATGGGATATGAGGAAATTGCTTTTAGCCAGCCGAGATTAGAGCAATTAATCTATGGTCGTATGATTGCGTATCATGGAACCTATGCGAAAACACCTTCAATGGGTTGGACATTAGTACCATTCTCACAATATCATGGTGGTGGTGACGCTGCTACATTTATGCCATTTGATAAAAAGATTAAAGATTACGACTATATTGTTGCACTCAACTTTATGAGTGGTATTGCCGGATCGTTTAGAGGACCATCATTGTATGATAGTGACATGTCCAAAAATGTGATGAGCTATTGGGGTAACTACTTCAATACCTATAAAGAAATATTAAATGGTGATGTTGTGCATATCGCACCGCCTAGATTTAAAGCGGGAAGTAATAATCAATTGACTGATGATATAGACGGTATTATTCATACAAGTGCCCAGTCAAAGCAAAAAGGGATGGTTGTCCTCTATAATCAAACGGGAGAAAAGGTAACGAAAAAAGTTACCGTTCCACTGTATTATACGGGCTTGACTGATCAGAAAATGCCACCGGCACCGATGAAGGATTCTCATTATGAGCAAATGCCGAAATATGGTGCTTGGCCACCTGTTGATTATTATTACCCTATAGCTCCTGAGATTAGTGAGGTTGCAGGAGTAGCTACAGATAGGAAAGCAGTCGTAAGTCAGGGTGATATCAATGGTAAGGAATATGCAATAGACTCTAATGGCAACATAGAAATCGATGTAGTGATGGAGCCGAATAGTTACGCATGGTATACCGTGTATGATCCAAAACAAGTACCGGAGCAAATGACAGTTGAGATTAAAGCGCCAGAACATGTGCGGGTAGCTTCACGAACGGAGCAACAAATTACAATTTCATGGGATGCCGTTAGTGTTAATGGTAATCAGGTGAAAGACTATAATGTGTATAGAAACGGCATTTATACAGATAAAGTATTTGAAACTAAATATGTTGACACAAATGTAACGGAAGGTAGCGAATATTCGTACGAGATTGTACCTGTGCACCATACGGTTTATGGGCAAAAGAGTGTACCGTTATTTGTATCAACAGAAAAAGATAATATTTCTCCTACAATTGAATCGGTTAAAGCAATCTCAGACTATACGTTACATGTTGTGTTCAGTGAAAAAGTTTCAAACACCTCTGCAGAAACGTTAGCAAATTATGCAGTAGAAGGTAACAGTGTTACAGCTGTTCAGCTTGGAGCGGATGGAATAACAGTCACATTAACTGTAGCAAATAAGATTATTCCATTTATGGAGCACGAAATTGTCGTAAATAATATAAAAGATATTTCGGTGAATGCCAATACTATTGCTACTAATAGCAAGGCGAAATTTACGCATGGATATTTGAGACATTTTGGCTTTGATGAGAAACAAGGTAAAATAGCAACCGACCAAATTCATCAACTGCCACAAACAAATGGCACAATATCGGGAGATTTTCCATCAAGGATGGCAGGTGTCAAAGATAATGCATTACTTTTTGATGGCAATCAAACATATGTAGATATTGCGAGTGTCGTTGATAAAATGGATGTATTCTCTATTGATGGTTGGTTTAAGCCGGATAACATTACAGAAGAGCAAACGATTATTGGTCAACAGCAAGATTTTCATCCGACGTATGGCTGGACGTATCGCTGGAATTTATATCTCGATGAAGATGGCAAATTGAAGTATCTTATTAGTGATGATTCTGGCAAGATAACATTGGAATTGGATAGTGACAGTCACAAAGTTGGTTTAAATGAATGGAATCATTTTGCATTAGTTCGAGAAGGAGATCAATTTAAGCTTTTCTTAAATGGACGGATGGTCGATGAAGCAAGTGAAGTAGGTATAGTTCAACCGAAAAACCATAATGCTATGTTTATAGGTGCTTATAAGAATGGGGCAGGTGGTGAACCGACGAGACTATTCAAAGGTATTATGGATGAAATTATATTTTATAATGTTCCGATATCTAATGATTTTGTAGTTGAAAGGTTCAACAGCTACTCAGAAACAGGGCAAACAAAACTAGATGCTATAAGAATAGATAAACTGCCTACAAAAGTTAAGTACAACATTGGTGAAAAATTGGATGTAGCGGGATTGATGGTGAAAGCTATTTATTCAGATAATAGTGAGAGCATAATCGAAAATTATACAGTTACAGGTTTCGATAGTACTACTGTTGGTACTAAGAAAATCACTATAAGGTATCGGGACAAAGAGGCTACTTTTGATGTGAGCGTGAAGGAAAAAGATAATGTATTAACTCCACCGCCTTATATTCCATCCATGCCTGAAAAACCATCAGAGTCAGAAATACCAAAGGGTGAGCTAGTTAATCCAGATATAACTACAGATGAAGATGGAAATGTATTGGTGGATGTAACGGAAGAAATAATGGATTCTGCTATAGAAACAGCTAGAGCTGGATCAGACGGTAGTAAACAAGTAGTTTTGACTATCGAAACAGAAGAAAATCAAAACCAACTTAATATCTCTATACCTCTACAAATCATGCAAGCAAGCGAGGAAAATATTGCTCTAGTTATACAATCAAGTTTGGGTAGTGTTACTCTAACTAACGAAACGATTCATAATCTGAAAGCAGATGAGGACGGTAACATTAATATTATTCTAAGGAAGAGTAAGACTGTCTTGCAGGAAGATGCCAAAACTATTATCGGTGATAGACCTGTCATAGATGTAGGTGTGCTTACGGGTACTACTACTTCACAAGCAGATATGAAATTAGCATTTAATTATGACGCAACAACGACTGAAAAAGAAGATTATGAGCATATTATCGTCTATAAAGTAAATGCAGATGGTACATTGCACATCGTTCCTAACGGAAAGTATGATCCAGCTACTGGTAAAGTGAGTGTCACTGGTGCAGCGAATGCTACTTATGCTATTGGTTTTGTAAAGAAACAGTTTTCAGATACAGCATCAGTTAGTTGGGCTGAAAAATCTATCTCCATATTAGCATCAAGAGGAATAATAAACGGAACGACAGAGACAACATTCTCACCAGAAGATAATATTACGAGAGCGGATTTCTTAAAACTTCTAGTAGATACGCTTGGATTGCAGGGTGACAGCAATGGGAACTTTGCAGATATTAGTAAGGGAGCTCATTATTACGAGCAGATAGCGATAGCTAAATCATTAGGGCTTGCTCAAGGTGTCGGAGAGAATAAATTTAAGCCAAATACCGAAATAAGTAGACAAGAAATGATGGTTCTTGTGTCTAGAGCATTGAAAGCAGCTAATAAGGAAGTCGAGCAAGGAATTGCACAAGATTTGGCATCTTTTGCTGACGGTGCAGCTGTAGCGGCATACGCAATAGATAGTGTATCCGCTTTGGTCAAGGAAGGTATCATAATTGGTACAGGAAAAAACATTGATCCGAAAGGTTACACAACAAGAGCACAAACAGCAGTAGTATTGTATAAATTGTTTCAACGATAAATCGATGTAAAGCTAACAAGGGCTCTAATGTTCCGTATGGAATAATGGAGCTCTTGTTTTTTTTATTTTCGAATGCTTACATCTATAACATATGTATTAATAATAATATTACGCGAAGCTGCTTGACTATGACGTTAGGTCATAGTGCATAGTTTTGACTATAATAAAAAAAGGAGTGGGAATGATGCAGATCACCGTATTGCGTTCCGATCATATTTATCGTAAAGTTGCACAAGCTTCAGCTACAGAAAAGGTAGAGTTATTTAGAAATGAAATGTTAGCTCCGTTTATGAAAAAGTGGCAAATTCAACAAATTCCATTCAAAGCTGATGAACCACAAGGGTTTGATGTTCTGATGCTAAATAGTATGATGAATCGTTCACCAGAGCAAATTACGGAGGAAATCGAAAGAGAGATAGCACTCATTTCATCAGATTCGTTTTGGTTATCGTGTGAACAAGCTGTAAAGAACAGCTTACAATTGTTCATTGAACAAGGTATAAACTTGCCAGTATCTGATTATTTGTTTACGATTCAATTAGGAAATCCAGCAAGTCCTGTTTTAATGCTAAGTGAGGGATACAGTGGGGATGGCGGCATTCCAGGATATATATGGTGTACAATTGTGCCAAATGACTATACAATAGCTCGGGTGAAAGCAGCATTAGCGCACGAATGTAATCATAATGTGAGGTATCAATTTATTAGATGGGATCATACTGTTACTTTAGGAGAGTTAATTGTTAGCGAAGGATTAGCTGAAAACTTTGCTACTTCACTATATGGGAAGCAGTTACTAGGTCCTTGGGTAGCAAAAACATCAGCCGAAACATTGAATAAGCATATTAAACCTGTGTTGAAAGAGAAGTTGTACGTAACGGGATTAGATCATATCACTCCTTACCTCTATGGCGATGAGATAGCAAAGTTGCAAAATTATGAACCAGTTGATTTGCCTTACTGTGCAGGATACGCTTGTGGCTATTATTTAATTCAATACTATTTGCAAAAAACAGGTAAAACAATTGTTGAAGCTACTATAACACCAGCTAATCAAATATTAAATGAAGTAAAGGGATTTTGGGATGAAGAGACGGTTATTAGCTGTTAAAGATATGGTGCAAATTACAGGAATCACACCACGCACGTTACATTATTACGATCGAATCGATTTGTTTAAGCCTACTCAGTTGGCTGAAAACGGGTATCGCTACTATGACTATAGCAGTTTGGAAAAATTACAAACGATACTATTTTTAAAGGAAATAGGTTTTTCTTTAAAAGAAATTGCAGATATTGTGAAGCTTGCTAAGCACGAGCAGAAACAGGTATTAGAAAAGCATAGCCAAACATTGCAGTTACAACAACAAAAGCTAGCAATGATGATAACATCCTTGCAAGAATATATAGCAGGAACGGATATTTACAATTTACAAATATTCAAAGAGTCTTCTGTACTGCCATTGCAACAACAATATGCACAGGAAGCAAGTTATTTATATAGTGAAACAGAAAGTTATCAACAGTTTACAAGCAACATCAACAAGTTAACAGCAGAACAACGAGCAACTTATTTTGCTGAATTTGAACAGAGCATGGAATCCATATTTCGAAAAATAGCCAACGCGATGAACCAAGCTCCAGACTCTGAAGAAGTACAGCAATTAATCGTCGAATGGAAAAGCTATCTGAAACAATTTATGGTTTGTGATGCGGAGCTGCTAGTTTGTATTGCCAAAACATATAAATACGATACACGATTTAAAAATTATATTAACCAATATAGTGAAGAAGATGTAGTAGAATTTATTTATACAGTTGTCATGCATTATGTTGAACGGGAAGTTTAATGGTAGAGATAAAACTAGTTGAATTAACTGAAAAATTATTAGACTATTGGAAGAAATATGATAGAGAGAAACCTTCCAAAAAACAAAAGGGAAAGATAGAAGAATTGGAAAGGTACTTAAAGTAGTAGAAGAAATATAGTTACTGCACTGTACATACTAAAGTATAGACGTACCCATATTTCCATCTATATTGATAGTAAAGGAGAGACATAGTGAATATATGAAAGCAGGTGCTACGAAATGATTAAAGGAATTGGTCATGTTGCGTTTGTTGTCAAAGATATGGAACAGTCTTTACATTTTTACTGTCAAGTTTTAGGGTTTGAAAAGATGTTTGAAATACCCCATCCCAAAACTAAAGAGCCATGGATCGTGTACTTGAAAGTACGAGCGGGGCAATATATTGAACTATTTTATGATGGAAAAAACATTCCCGAGAAAGTAGAGAAACCAATTGGATACTCGCATTTATGTTTGGAAGTAACGGATATTCAGGCTATTGCTAGCCACTTGAAAGAGCAAGGAATAACGTTAGATGTTGAGCCGACGCAAGGGGTAGATCGAAATTATCAATGTTGGGCAACTGATCCAGATGGTAATAGAATAGAATTTATGCAAATGAATCCGGATTCCTTGCAATTACGAGCGGAGCGTGGGGAGAAGTTAGAATAGCGATTGGAAAATAGAAAACAAGAGTCAGCACTATTGTTCATGCTGGCTCTTTGGCAATTGTATTGTAAACACTGTTTGTTTAAATGGGTGACTTGTTACGCTGATCGATCCGTGATGGAGCGTAACAATTTCTTTGACAATCGCTAATCCAATGCCAAGTCCCTCGCCTTGCCGACTATCGTCTACGCGATAAAACCGCTCGAAAATATGCGTTTGTTCTTGTTGAGGAATTCCGCGCCCCTTATCTGCAACGATAATAACCAGGTAATCGTCTTGATCCGTAAGTCCAATCTCCAGATATTGACCATCTGATCCGTAGCGCATCGCATTGTCTAGTAAATTGCGTATTGCCCGTTCTATTAATGGTGCATCCATCCAAATAAGTATATCTTCATCAGGTATATCCACTTCAAAAGTGAAGTTCTGACCATCGAGAAACATAACGTAATCAGCAGCTACTTTGCGCATTAATTCAGTAATAGGATGCCATGCAAAATGTAGTTTTAAATTACCTTCGTCTTGCCGAGTAATATCTAACAATTGATCCAAAAGTTTATCCATATAACGAGATTGTTGTAGTAATATTTTTGCATACATTTGCAATTCTTGCTCATCTTTATACATTCCAGTACGAATCGTTTCAGCATAACCCAAAATCATCGTCAAAGGGGTACGTAAATCATGGGAAAGATTGGATAACAATAGTTTGCGTCTCGTATCGAATTGTTTGATCTGATCAGCTTGACTTAAAATACGGTGCGCCATTTCGTTATAATGTGTAGTGAGCTGTCCTAGTTCATCTTTTTTCGTATCTTTTAGTATGATGATTTCACTTTGCAGGTTAAGTTGTCCCATTGCGTAATTGACTCTATTAATTCGTCTGTTCATAGGATAGAAAAACCAGAGCGATAGAAGATATGGAATGAAGAAGGCAACAAGTAACGGTAGCATAAAAGTAAACATTACTTTAAACGTACGCATAAAGAAATAAATTTGACCTTGTTTCATAGCATCACTAGACAAACCTAATAATAGGTAATAAGGCTGATTAGCATAGTTGATAGAATAAGTAAGTGTAATCGGATCATCATCTCCCCATAAATTTTGGGGCATATAAAGTAGCCGATCTGCAAGTTGCTTAAAAGTATAGTGGTTATTTTCCCCCAAGGTATCATAAATCGTTGCTCCATTAGCTCCAATCCATTCAAAGCGGATACTTGGATGGCTTTGATGAGCATGATCAAGTAGGGTTGCTACTTCTGTTGCTTGAAAAGCTTGCTGCTCTTCTATCGTAGTTAGTAATTCTTGCGAAATAGTATTTAAACTTTTCAGATCATAACCATTGACTCCAATATTTCCTATAAGTAGGCTAAGCGGGAAAAACAGAAGAATACTCATCGTTGCACTTATTATCATCAGTAACCAAAGTTTTGTTTGGCTTTTCATTGACCATCTCCTGAGAATCGATAACCGATGCCACGAACGCTATGCAGATAATGAGCGGTGCTTCCCGGTGGTTCAAGAATATTTCGAATTCTACTTATAAATACACTTAAATTATTCGCATCAAAATTTTCGTGATTCCATACTTGTTTGTATATTTCACGTTTCGTTAAAATACGGTCTGGATTTTGCATAAACGTTTCTAGAAGCCTGCATTCTACGGGTGTTACAGGAAAAGATTTTCCGTCATTTCGCAAAATAAAGTTATCGATATCTAGCACTAATTTGTTTAAACGTAACACTTTAGCAGGATGAGCCGAAGGTGGACGGTGTCTTCGTAATTGTGCTTGCACACGGGCAACTAATTCGACAGGACTAAACGGTTTGGTTACATAATCATCTGCACCTAGTCCGAGTGTCACGATTTTGTCTTGCACTTCTCGCCTTGCACTAAGCGCAATAACTAATACATCGATGTTTTCTTCACGCAAATAATGCAGTACTTCAAAGCCATTTCCATCGACCATCATAAGATCTAATATTAATAACTCAACGGTAAATTGTTGCAAAAGATGAATTGCTTGATTCCCTGAACTGGCTTCGATAACTTGTAGCTCCGCTTGTTCCAAATGCATGCGAATCAGATGACGAATTTCTGGTTCATCATCTATAATTAAGATCTTATTAATGATAGATCACACCTTCCCCCTTATAGATAGAAGCTACATTATCTTTATTATAATTCATCATAGCAATAATAAAGCGAGAAATATATTGTATATTAACGAGTGAAGAATGTAGTATCATATCGAACTAAATAGCATCAAACTAAGTAAATCGCTTTAATTCCATAGAAATCGGACCAGAACAAGATATATGTAAACGATGGAAGCAAGCAGCAAAAAAGTACAAATAATTATGAACATACAAAAGATAGAATAAATGAAACAGGTCCCTGGTATACAGAGAATGAACAATTTCAGGCGTATTGGTTAGCGGCGGTAAAAGAGATGATTGATGAATTTCAGCCAGAATTGTTATATAGCGATGGTGTGCTACCTTTCGGATCGCATCAAGATAGTTGGGAAGCGGAGCAAGAGTATCGTCCTGCTGTTACTGCGGGAGATGCATCCTATCAAGTTGGTTTGGATATGTTGGCATATTATTATAATAAGTCGATCCAGCACAATGGTAGCAATCAAGCAGTATATTTGCAGAAGGATAAACGAGCAGAAATTTATAATGTAGGTATTTTGGATATTGAAAAAAGTCAGCTACCAGGTATTGCGGACAAGCCTTGGCATACCGACACATGCATCGGTAATTGGTTTTATGACGCATCACAGAAATATAAGCAAGTAGATCAAATTATTGAAATGCTAGTCGATATCGTAGCCAAAAACGGTAATATGGTCTTAAATATTTTGCAAAGACCGGATGGTACGATTGATGATGAAGCGAAATATATATTAGAACAATTAGCTATTTGGTTTGCCATTAATGGGGAAGCGATCTACGGTACCCGTCCGTGGAAAGTGTTTGGTGAAGGAGATACACTGGCTAGTTCCAAACCGTATACGGAAGAAAAAACAGTGTGGAATAGTAGCGACTATCGTTAATACGTTGAAAATAGAGCTGGTCTAATAAAAGTGATGATTCGTAGCGGCAGCATTGGCTAATTATGCCGCATCCCAAAGGTTACAGCGTAGAGGCTGACTTTTGGGGCGAATCATCTTTGTTGTGCTTACACTGGACGGATGTTAGATTCTGTTTATGTCCTTTTATACGATATTTCGTATAAATCCTATACTCGAAGGGTCTGTTCATGACCGTTTATACGATATTTCGTATAAAGCTTAGATTCGAAGCGCCTGCTCACGACCTGTTTATACGATATTTCATACAAAGGTTACACTTTAACAGTTTCAGATGGTCGTTTATACGACTTTTCATACAAACTTATCCTGTTGTGTCTTGTCATCAGTAAAGTCCATATAATTGTGTAAAATGCATCTGGAAGAAAATAAGAAGAGCCATGATGAATTATTTCCTTTAGAATGAAGTTGTCGAGACGACATTCAATGGAGGGATTCATCATGACTCAAT